>JAFUZY010000117.1 GCA_017476375.1 Eubacterium sp. | reverse complement strand
GCCGAAGGTGAAGTAAAGAGGGAGCGTCTATTCGTTCGCCATGGGGACAACGACCAACGGTTCCCAAAATTTGTTATCGGCTTGGAGCGCCGACAAATTTTGACCGTTCGGCAGTTCTAATTGCTCCCTTCTTCTCCCACTGGGAGCGGTCGCAAACGAACCACCTCCGAACGCAATTCAAGGAAGAACGGTGCTTGGAGAGGAACGTCCCCGTGTGCTGTTGAGGAAACGTCCATTTCGTTCGCCGATAGTATAATCGGGTGCGGGTGTCCCGCCCAACAACTCGGAACGCGAAACTCGGAACTCGGAACTAAATAGTGATTTGCGATGGCAAAGCCCTCGACAAATCACAATTAATAAAACAAAGCCGAGGCATTCGCCTCGGTTTTAGTTTTATTCTGACAAGAGCATTCTGTCGTTATCAAGCTCTTCGCCTGAGTTTGTTTTGAATTTTTCAAGAAGCTCTGTTTTGTGAAGAGCTTTCTTTTCTTCTCCCGAAACATCATAGATGATTTTTCCGTCGTTCATCATAATGAGTCGGTTTCCGATATTGATTGCGTCCCTCATATTATGGGTTATCATAATCGTTGTAAGATTGTTTTCCGAAACAATCTGCTGAGTTATATCAAGAACCTTTTTAGCGGTTTTCGGGTCGAGTGCAGCAGTATGCTCGTCAAGAAGCAGAAGTTTCGGCTTTTTGAGAGTTGCCATAAGGAGCGTTATTGCCTGACGCTGACCTCCTGAAAGAAGTCCTACCTTTGAAGTAAGTCTGTCCTCAAGACCGAGGTCAAGATGAGCAAGCATTTCGCGGAGCTCTTCCTTTTCCTTGCGGCGAACACCCGGACCGAGTCCTCTTTTTTCTCCCCTTCTTGCTGCAAGAGCAAGATTTTCAATAATCTGCATATTTGCTGCAGTTCCCGTCATCGGGTCCTGGAAAACTCTTCCGATGTACTTTGCTCTTTTATGCTCGGAAAGCTTTGTAACATCATCGCCGTCGATAATAATATTTCCGCAGTCAACCGGATAAACGCCGGCAATCATATTGAGCATTGTTGATTTTCCTGCGCCGTTACCGCCGATAACGGTTACGAAATCACCTTCGTTAAGAACAAGGTCAACGCCGTTTAACGCTTTCTTTTCATTTATTGTGCCGGGGTTAAAGGTTTTGTGAACATTTTTAATTTCAAGCATTATGCATTTACCTCCTTCTTGTTTTTAACTGTTTTAGAGGCAAATTTGCCTTTCCAGTGCGGAAGACCAAGGAACAGCGCAACGATAACAGCCGAAAGAAGTTTGAGGTCGTTAGCATCAAGTCCCATCCAAACAACGATATTCTGAACAATATAGTAAATAATACCACCGATAACAACTGAAACAAGTGTGAGCGCAAAATTGCGGAAAATCTTTCCAAAAACAACCTCACCGACGATTACGGCAGCAAGACCTATAACGATTGCTCCCCTGCCCATGTTGATGTCTGCAAAACCCTGATATTGTGCGTAAAGCGCGCCTGAGAGTGCAACAATACCGTTTGAAAGAACAAGACCAAAAATAACATTGAATCTTGTATTGATTCCGTTTGCCCTTGACATTGCCTGATTGTTACCTGTTGCTCTGACCGATGAGCCAAACTCTGTTCCGAAGAACCAGTAAAGCAGCGCAATCAATACAACCGCAAAAATAAGTCCCACAATTATTGATTTGGTATTGTTTCCCGAAGTAATCATTATGTTTTTAATATTCATTGCATTAACAGGCACATTCGGACTTTTGCTTGAAATACGCAGATTGATTGAATACAGACTGAGTTGAGTTAAAATACCTGCAAGGATAGCAGGAATACCGAATAATGTGTGAAAAATGCCTGTTACAAAACCTGCAAGGCATCCCACAAGGAATGCTATTACAATGGCAAGATAGATATTTACATTGTTTTTTACAAGGACTGCAAGAACAATACCGCCCGTTGCCATTGAACCATCAACTGTAAGGTCGGCAACATCAAGCACTCTGAAAGTAATGAATACTCCTATTGCCATTATTCCCCATATTATACCGTACGCAACTGCGCCCGGCATTGACATAATTAATGAACTCATATATTTACCATCACCTTTCAGCCTTATCAGAATAATTCATAAATCCTGATGGCTTATAGTCAGATTTTACAGCAGATAAAAATATGCTGTTTTAAAAAGTAATGGCAGCAAGATAATTATCCTGTTGCCATTCTTGTGATTAATTTAACTGATTTGCTAATCTTTTAACTTAATCTTTAGCAATGCCAAGTTCCTGGAATAAAGCAGCCTGCTGGTCAAGCGGAGCAAGGTCGGAAGTTCCTGATACATTTATTCCGGTCTTTCCGTTAAAATCTTTAATATCAAGTGCAACTCCGTATTCAGTTACCGATGTTCCAAGAATCGGAATTGTGTTTGTAGCTGAAGCCGCTGCCTGAAGAGCAGGAGTTGCATTAGCAAGAATTAAATCAACATTCTTTGATACAAACTGGTTAACAATTGTTGCACATGTTGCTGAATCGCCTGACGCGTTCTGCTGGTCAAAATTAACATGGTCTTTACCAAGCATCTGAGTTAATGCATCCATAAAGCCCTGTGTTGCAGCATCGAGCGCAACATGCTGAATAAGCTGGCAGATGCCGATGTTGAACACTTTATCACCCGTGTATGTCGGGAGTCCGTCGGGAATTTTGTTTTCAGACGCTGATTCGGCACCAATTTCAGCAAAACCTTCTGGTACTTCAATGCCAAGCTTGTCTGCTCTGCTTTTATCAATTTTCTTAACAAGTGTTGAAGCGTCAACATAAGAAATATCCATTGTTGATATGTCTGCGCCGTTTACAAGAATTTCGTAAGCCATCTTAGCGGTTGCAACACCAAGATCATAATAGGAAATTGAAAGTGTTGCCACGCCGCAGCCCTCACAAATACCTTCTTCACCTGCGATAACAGGAATACCTGCAGGGTCGCAGATATTGTTGATAAGTTCTGCGTTGCTTGCGCAAGTGTTATCTGTTGGAACATAGATTGCCTTTGTCTCGGTAACAGCTGTGTTGAGAACTGCTGCAAGATCATTTGAATCTGCAAAAGAATATTCTTTTGTTGTGTAGCCGAGTTTTTTAAGTTCCTCTCCGATTTTGTCTACCTGATACTTTGAGTTAGCCTCTGCCGAACAATAGAAAAGACCGATATCAGCCTGCTTTCTGCCATTGCTGCAACCTGCAAATACTGCCGCAACCAATGTTATTGCAAGAATAACGGCAAGAGCCCTTTTGATGAATTTGCTCATAAAAATTACCTCTTTCTGTCATTATATAATTATAGTAATGAGATTTTAACACATAAAAGCGCTAAAGTCAACAAAAAATTTTTTCTCAAGGCAAATGCGAAAAACAAGGTATACGATAGGTTTTAATCCCCCGTCGATTTTCCTTGACAAATACAAGATATAGGTGTAATATATAAGCGAATTTCTAAATAGGGAATTCATAAGAATTTGTGAAAAATTGCATTAAACTGTACCTTTTCTGATGAAATTTGAATTGAAATGTAAAAGAAATCTAAACAGAAGGAGGTGCTATTGATATGCCAGGTTATTTTATTGTCGGCATTGTTTGTGCAGTTGTTTTCGGCTTTCTCGGCGCAGTAATTTCAGCCGTTATTAAAGATAAAAAAGCTCTTAAAGACAAGAATTCTGCAACTCAGGAAGCAACAAGAATTATAAACAATGCATTATCAGAGGCTGAGGCAACAAAAAAAGCCCAGCTCATTGAAGCTAAAGACGAAATCCATAAGCTTCGTTCTGATGCGGATAAGGAAATCCGCGAAAGAAGAAACGAAGTTCAAAGACAGGAAAAAAGACTTAATCAGCGCGAGGAATACCTTGATAAAAGAGCTGATACACTTGAAGCAAAAAGTGAACATTTAAGCGCAAAGCTTAAAGAAGCAGACGAAAAATTACTTGAAATCGATGGCATCAAGAAAAGCCAGTTTGACATTCTTGAAAGAATCTCGGGACTCTCTCAGGAAGATGCTAAAAAACAGCTTATGCAGTCACTGGAATCCGAGCTTGATATTGAAAAGAGCAAACGCATTCTTGAATATGAGCAAATGATCAGAGACCAGAGCGACCTCTTGGCAAAAGAGATTATCAGCACTGCAATTCAGCGTTGTGCGGCAGACCACACAGCAGAAACAACCGTTTCGGTTGTTGCCCTTCCCAGTGATGATATGAAGGGAAGAATTATCGGAAGAGAGGGAAGAAACATCCGCTCAATCGAGCAGATAACAGGCGTTGAGCTTATTATCGACGACACTCCCGAGGCTATAACAGTCAGCTCTTTCGACCCCGTAAGAAGAGAGATTGCAAGGCTCACCCTTGAAAAGCTCATTCAGGACGGAAGAATCCACCCGACCCGCATTGAGGAAATGTATGAAAAATCGAAGCGTGAGGTTGAGGCGGTTATTAAATCAGAAGGTGAAAAAGCCGTTATCAGTGCAAACTGCGGTTCAATTCATCCCGAGCTTGTTAAGCTTTTAGGTAAGCTTAAATACAGAACCTCATACGGACAGAGCGTTCTTAAACACTCTCTTGAGGTTTCATATATCGCAGGTCTTATGGCTGCAGAGCTTGGCGCTGATGAAAAGCAGGCGCGCCGCGCAGGTCTTCTTCACGATATAGGAAAAGCTCTCGACCACGAGATGGAAGGAAGCCATATTTCTCTCGGCGTTGAATACGCAAGAAAGTATAAAGAGAGCGAAGCTATTATCCACGCTATTCAGGCTCACCACGGCGATGTTGAATGCAAAACAATTGTTGCCGCTCTTGTTCAGGCAGCCGACGCAGTTTCAGCTGCAAGACCCGGTGCAAGAAGAGAGAACGTTGAAAACTATATTAAGCGACTTCATCAGCTTGAAGAGATTTCTTCGGGATTTGAAGGAGTTGAAAAGGCTTACGCTATTCAGGCGGGCAGAGAGGTTCGCGTTATGGTTAAGCCCGAGGTCATCAGCGACCAGAAGATGCCCCTTATCGCAAGGGAAATCGTTAAAAAGATTGAAGAAGAGATGGAATATCCCGGTCAGATTATGGTTAACATTATCAGGGAAAGCAGAACTTCCGATATAGCAAAATAGAATAAATAATGAAAAGAGGATGTTTATTAAAGGCTTTTATATGCCTTAATAAGCATCCTTTTAATTTTCTTTGATTTACCATTTTAATTTCCATAATATTTATATATTATTAATTTATATGTAATTGACTTTATATTTTTATATTGATATAATATATTCTATATCAATATGCTTATGCATATGCTAACGGAGGTTAATAATGGAAGAAACCAGAGAATTTGACATTGATTTACAAAAGATAGCCTATATGCTCAAGTCGAAGATTATCTTCATTCTTCTGATAACTATTTTCGGCGGTGTTGCCGCAGGCGCGTTTACCCATTTTGCAATAGAACCCACTTATTCGGCAACCGCAAAGTTCTATGTTCAAAACACGGAAGAAAGCGTTGCAACAAGCGCTTCAATCAATCCGTCGGCTCTTGACGCTGCAGAAAAGCTTGTTAATTTCTGCATATATGTTATTAAAACCGACACGGTTATTGATAAGGTTTCAAAGGATGTTAACGTTTCATCCGGCGAGCTTAAGGATATGATTGTTGCAACTCCTGTTTCCGACACGATGGCGTTTCAGGTAACCGTTCGCACTAAGGACGCCAATCTTTCAACAAGGATTGCAAACTCAATTGCAAAAATAGCGCCCGAGGAAATAGTCAGAATAGTTAACGGCGGCGGCGTTTCGGTTATTGATTATGCAAAGGTTCCGAAAAAACCTTCTTCGCCAAGCCTTAAGAAAAACACTGTTATCGGCGCGCTCGCAGGATTTATACTTTCATTTGCAGCGTTCTTCATCTATGAGGTATTCGACACAACGATAACAAATTCAAGAGACCTTGAAAGAGTTTTTGAAATTCCGATTCTCGGAACAATTCCGAAGCTTGAAGCGGTTGAAGAGGATTCAAACCGCTCTGATAATTTTGAAAGCGTTCTTTCCGATTTATCAGAACCAAAGCCAAGCAGCACAGTGCTTGAAAACATTCAGTCAATGAAAGGAGATGCAAAGAATGAGCTTAAAAAGTAAAAGAAGAAGAATTGAAGAAGGCAACAGCTTCAATAAATCAGACCCGAAAAAGATTCTTTGTTCAAACTCCTCTTTCAGCGTTAAAGAAGCATATAATTCCATCAGAACAAACCTTCTGTTTCTTCAGCAGGGTGAAAAGTGCCCCGTTTTCGTTATAACAAGCCCGACGGCTAATAACGGAAAAACCATCAACACAATCAATCTTGCAGTCAGCTTTGCTCAGATGGGCAAAAAAACCCTTCTTATTGATTCGGATATGAGAAATCCCACTATGCACAGAATGTTTTCCATCCCCGTTAAAAACGGCCTTTCCGAAATTCTTGCAGGAATGACCGACAATATCTCTGTTTCAAAAACAGGAATTGAAAACCTTTCCGTTTTAACAGCGGGCAAGATTCCTCCGAATCCGGCAGAGCTTCTTTCCTCTGAGAGAATGGACAAACTCCTTGATTTCGTCAGGGAACACTACGACTGCGTATTTATCGACACTCCCCCTATTAATATAGTAACCGATTCAACGCTGTTTGCTCCGAAGGTTACGGGATATCTTCTTATCATTAAAACAGACACAACGAATATCCACGATGTTAAAACAACTGTTTCAAATCTTGAGCAGATTAATGCAAACATTCTCGGATTTATTCTCAATGATGTTTATTCGGATAGAAAAAAATACTATTCATATTACAGAAAATACAGCTATAATTACAATTACGGCAGCAGAAATAAATAAGGTGATTTAATGAACAAAAGGGCGAGAATTCAGTTCTGGTTTGAATTTGCAGCTGATTTAATATGCCTCATTTTTGCAAACTTAATATCATACCTGTTTTTCAGAAATGTTGTTATCAAAATAATGTACTATCCTGCTTCGGAATGGGTCAGATACTTTTCAGCCCTCTTTATTGCGTTTGCAGTAACAGCCGGCGGATTTTACAGCAGCATTGATATCCATAAAAGAAACCGATGGACGGAGCTTGCTTCGGTTGTTAAAAACGGAGTTCTTACATACCTGATTTTTTCAGCATTCGTTCTCTTTATAAAAAGTCCGATAATTGAATCGAGATTTATGTTCTTTTCATCATTTCTTATTTTTACCGGACTGTCAACCGTTGCAAGATATTTCCTTAAAAGGTATATAACAAGGCAATTCACCTCAAGCCGAGTTGCATCAATCGTCGGAATAATAACAACAAGCGATATCGCAGAAAACTTTGTTAAGGGTATTAAAGACGACTGGTCAATGCGTGTTTCGGGAATTGTTTTGCTTGATGATTTTTGCGAAAACGGAATTTTTAAATACCAAAATGAGCTTGGCGAGATTAACTCCTCTGCCTCTGCAACAACGGCAACCGCAGTTAAAGAAAAAAAGGAAATCTGCAATATTCCTGTTATATCAACTGATGAAAACTTTATGGACTGGATTCGTTCGGCTCCGCTTGACGAGGTTTTTATCAATGTTAACTACCAGGACGCAATGCAGGTTCAGCCGATTGTTGAGGAGCTTGAGGATATGGGAATAACAGTTCATCTCAACATCCCCACTCTTGTTGAAATACTTGATGAAAGCAAATTCAACAACATCAACTGCAAAACTTACGCAGGTTATCCTATGGCAACCTTCGCAGCTGCGTCAACATACAACAGCAGATGGCTCATTGTTAAAAGAGCTCTTGACATTATTTTCGGAATAGTCGGCTGCATTCTTTCTGCGCCGATTATTGCAATAACCGCAATTCCTCTTCTCAAAGAATCCGAAGGTCCGCTTTTCTTCAAGCAGCTTCGAGTCGGAAAAAACGGAAGACTGTTTTATATCTATAAGCTTCGCTCGATGTACGTTGACGCCGAAGAGAGAAAAGCAGAGCTAATGGCTGAAAACAAGATGGATGGCTTTATGTTCAAAATGGATGACGACCCGAGGATAACAAAGGTCGGCAGGATTATCCGAAAATACAGCATTGACGAGCTTCCTCAGTTTATCAATGTTGTTAAAGGAGATATGAGCATCATCGGAACAAGACCTCCTACGGTTGATGAATTTGACCAATATGAAAGCCGTCATAAGCGCCGTCTTTCAATGCGCCCGGGGATTTCGGGAATGTGGCAGGTCAGCGGAAGGTCTGATATTCAGAACTTTGAAGAGGTTGTTGAGCTTGACTGCAAATATATCGACGAATGGTCGCCGATGCTTGATATTAAAATTTTCTTTAAAACAATCCTTGTTGTTTTAACTCACAAGGGCGCGGAGTAACATATGAAAATCGCTATGATAGGCCACAAAAGAATACCCTCACGCGAGGGGGGAATTGAAATTGTTGTCGGCGAGCTTTCTTCAAGAATGGCTAAGCTCGGCAACTACGTTGTGGCTTATAACAGAAAGAGCAAACACATAGCAGGAAAAGAGTTTAAGAAAATAAAGAACTGGGAGGGCGTTGAAATCAAATGGATTCCGACTCCAGATTCATCAAAGCTAAACGCAATAGTTTACAGCTTTTTTGCAACCTTCTGCGCGCTGTTTAAGAGATTTGACGTTCTTCATTTTCACGCAGAGGGTCCGTCCTCAATGGTTCTTCTTGCAAAGCTTTTCAAAAAGAGGTGCGTCGTTACAATTCACGGGCTTGACTGGCAGCGCTCAAAATGGGGCGGCTTTGCAACGAAATTCTTAAAATTCGGCGAAAAAACCGCTGCTAAATACGCCGACGAGATTATAGTTCTTTCAAAAAATGTTCAGCAGTATTTTTTGGATACATACGGCAGAGAAACCGTTTTTATTCCCAACGGAATAAGCAAGCCCGAAACGCACGAACCCAAAATAATAAAAGAAAAATACTATCTTGAAAAGGATGGTTTTATTTTGTTTCTCGGCAGACTTGTTCCCGAAAAGAACATTCATCTGCTTATTAACGCCTTTAAAGAAATTGAAACGGATAAAAAGCTCGTTATTGCAGGCGGAGCAAGTCACACGAGCGAGTACGAAGGCGAGCTGAAAGAGCTTGCAAAGGGAAATGAGAATATAATTTTCACCGGCTTTGTTGAGGGAAGAGAGCTTGATGAGCTGTTTTCAAATGCATATCTCTACTGCCTTCCGAGCGACCTTGAGGGTATGCCGATAAGTCTGCTTGAAGCAATGAGCTACGGCTGCTGCTGCTTGACCTCGGATATCCCCGAATGCACCGAGGTTTGCGGCGAATATGCTTTAAGCTTTAAAAAAGCGGATAAAGAGGATTTGAAATCAAAGCTTCTGCAACTGCTGAACAACGCTGATTTAACAGAAAAATACAAATCCTCTGCGCAAGAATATATTTTGAAGAAATATAACTGGGAGGAGGTCTGCGAAAAGACCCTTGCCCTTTATCAGAAGTGAGAACGCTATGAAAATTCTTATTGTTAACAAGTTTCTGCACCCCAACGGCGGTTCGGAAACATATATTTTTCAGCTTGGCAAATACCTTAAATCCATTGGACACGAGGTTCAATATTTTGGTATGGAGCACGAGGGCAGGTGCGTTTCAAATAATTTAGAGCTATACACAAGCGATATGGACTTTCACGGCGGAAGCAAGCTCAAAAAGCTTACTTATCCGATTAAAACAATATATTCAAAAGAAGCAAAAAAGAAGATAACAGCCGTGCTGAAGGACTTTCAGCCCGATGTTGTTCATATAAATAATTTCAACTATCAGTTAACACCGAGCATTATTTATGCTGCGGAAAAGTTTAGAAAAAAGCATAATCCAAGGCTGAAAATCATATACACCGCCCACGATTATCAGCTCCTTTGCCCAAACCATTTGTTTTTCGATATGAATGGCAATGTTTGCGAAAAATGCCTCGGCGGAAATTTCAGGGAATGTGCAAAAAATTCCTGCATTCATGCGTCAAAGGCAAAAAGCATTATAGGAACAGCGGAGGCAACGCTGTATAATAAGCTCCAAACGTATAAATACATTGATAAAATAATCTGTCCAAGCGAATTTTTGAAAGAAAAAATGGACACTAATCCGCTTTTCAGAAATAAAACCGTTGCAATGCATAATTTCATAAGCCCGATAGAGACACCCGAGTGCGATAAAGAGGATTATGTTTTGTATTTCGGGCGTTTGAGTGAGGAAAAAGGCGTTGATATTCTTTTAAATGCAAAGGATATTAATTTCATCTGTGCCGGAACAGGCGAGCTTGAAGAAACGCTAAGGAGCGCAAAAAACATCAAAACAGTCGGTTTCAAAACAGGAAAAGAGCTTTATGAGCTTATTGCTAAAGCAAAATGCTCTGTTTATCCGAGCATATGGTATGAAAACTGCCCGTTCTCGGTTATGGAAAGCATTATGCTCGGCACTCCGGTTGTCGGCTCTGACATCGGCGGTATTCCCGAGCTTATCGAAAACGGCAAAACCGGTTTGCTCTTTAACCCCTCGGACAGCGAGGATTTCGTTGAAAAGGTCAAAGAGATAACAGATATTCCGAAACTTGCAGAAGAAATGCATAAAAACTGCCTTAACAAAAAATTTGAAGCAGTTGAAGAATACTGTAAAGAACTTATGAAGATTTACACAGAATCATAACAGATAAGGAAGAACAACCAATGAAAAAGCTTAACGGAACAGTTATTGTTACATATCGCTGCAATGCGCGTTGCACAATGTGCAACAGATATAAAGCCCCCTCAACACCCGAAGAGGAAATAACTGTTGAAACAATTAAAAAGCTGCCCCCTATGTATTTCACAAACATAACGGGCGGCGAGCCTTTTATTCGAGAGGATTTAAAGAATATTGTCCGCGAGCTGTATAAGAAGAGCAAGCGAATTGTTATTTCAACAAACGGCTTTTTCACCGACAGAATTATTGACTTATGCAAGGAATTTCCCAATATCGGAATAAGAATATCCATTGAAGGACTTGAGAAAACAAACAATTCAATCCGAGGTCTTGACGACGGCTTCAACAGAGGATACAGCACTCTTAAAAAGCTTGTTGAAATGAACCACCCCGATGTTGGCTTTGGAATGACCGTTCAGGATGCAAACGCAAAAGACCTTGTTCCTCTTTATAAGCTAAGCGATGAAATGAATATGGAATTTGCAACCGCCTCGCTTCACAACTCCTTCTATTTTGTTGAGGCGAAAAACATTATTCACGACAGAGAAATGGTTGCAAAGAACTTTGAAGATTTAATCAACGAGCTTCTCAAATCTAATTCACCGAAAAAATGGTTCCGCGCGTATTTCAACCACGGACTGATAAATTACATATACGGTCAAAAGCGCCTTCTTCCCTGCGATATGGCGTTTGACACCTTTTTTATCGACCCCTACGGCGATGTTATGCCCTGCAACGGAACAAAGGAAAAAGAGGTTATGGGCAACCTCAACGAGCAAAGCTGGGACGAGCTTTGGAACAGCGAACAGGCAGATAAGGTCAGGGAGAAGGTTCGCCACTGCGACCGTCAGTGCTGGATGATTGGTTCTGTTTCTCCCGCAATGCACAAATATATATGGGTTCCTGCCGCATGGGTTGCTAAACACAAATTTCTGAGATTCTTCAAGGATAAGAAATACTCTATGTTTGAAAACCAAATTTGCCGCGACCTTCGCGACGGCAGGGTCACTAAGGAAGAGCTTGACAAACTTTCAACCTGCGATATGAAAGCGGCAGTTAACGACGGACTTTCCGAAACATCAAGGGCTGCGGCTAAGGAGAGCATATGAACGCCAAAAAAAGATATTTAACCATGCTGAGAATGTTTTTTATAAAAGACAGAAGAGATAAAGCAGCATATTTAAAAAGAAAAAAGATTTTCGCCTCCTTCGGTGAAAACTGCTCATATCACCCCAAGAAGCTTCCGAGTGAGCCCGAAAATGTTTTTATCGGAAATAATGTTCATATCAGCGCAGATGTCAGATTTATAACCCACGATGTTATAAACGATATGCTTGTTAATAACGAAAACTATCCCGAATGCACTCGTCTGCCCTTCAAGAAGGGAAGAATTGATATTCTTGATAACTGCGTTATCGGCGCCGGTGCGTCAATTATGTTTAATACAAAAATCGGTCCCAACTCCATTGTCGGCGCAGGAGCAGTTGTAACAAAGGATGTTCCGAGCGGCGAAATATGGGCAGGAGTTCCGGCAAAGAAAATAGGAATGGTTGACGACCTTGTAAAACGAAGGATGGAAGAAGCAGACAATGGATAAAAAAATCAGTATTATTGTTCCTGTTTTTAATGTTGAAAATTATCTTGAAAGATGCGTTAAAAGTCTTGTCAGCCAAACATATGAGAATATTGAAATAATACTTGTTGACGATAAATCAACCGACTCATCATCCGTTCTGTGCAACAGATTTGCTCAGGAGGACAGCAGAATCAAGGTTGTTCATAAAGAAAAAAACGAGGGTCTCGGCTTTGCGAGAAACACAGGCATAGAAAACGCAAGCGGCGATTATTTAATGTTCATCGACAGTGATGATTATATTGATTTAAACACATGCATGGTTGCCAAAGAAGCACTTGAAAAATACGGCGCAGACATCTGCTGCTATTTCTGGGCAGATGTTTTTAAGAATGATATTGAAAAAAGAAGTATCATCAGCGAAACCATTGTTTACGAAAATGAACAAATAGCCCGCGACTTTTTAGCCTATTGCATCGCTCCGAAAGAAAACGAGAACAATAAAGAATACGGTATATCCGCCTGTACGGCATTATACTCAGCAGAGCTTATTAAAGAAAACAACGTCCGCTTTGTCAGCGAAAGAGAGTTTATTAACGAGGATATGCTTTTCAGGATTGAGCTTTGCAAACATATTAAAAAGGCGGTTTTGATTCCCGATAATCTTTACTACTATTTCCATAACCACGGAACGCTTACAACAAAATTTAAAGAAAACCGTTTTGAAGAAAGCGTAAAAATGTTTAAAAAGGTTTGCGAAATGTGTTCTTTCTTCAACTGCGAGGAGCTTTATAAAAGAAATATCCGCTACTTTCTGATAAACACCTTAGTCTGCATAAAGCAGGAGGTTGCTTACAGAAAGCGTTTGGCAATACCTCAAATCAAAAAGATTTGCCTTAATGCTTGCTTGATTAACGCAATAAGCGAATATCCCATAGGCTGTATGCCGATACAGCAAAGACTATTTTTTAAAATGATTAAAAACGGCAGAGCAAAATCGGTTTATCTTTTAACCGCAATTAAGCTGCTGACCGAAAAAAACATAAACTCCTAAGGAAAAAAGTATGGTAATAAAACAAAAGCACTTAATTGAATTTCAGATTTACTATCTTATGATAGTTGAAATGCTGATAGACCTTCTGCATTTTCCTGATATAATTCGATATGTTCTTGATGTTAACGCGATTTTTCTTATTCTTTTGGGGCTCCCGAAAATCAAGGATATTATTAACGACAAGGTTTTTAATAAATTTAACGCATATGTGTTTACATATATGTTTGCCCTTGTTGCCTTTTCAATTATCCGACGAACGCCCATTGGTCAGGTGGCATGGGCTGCAAGAAATAATTTTCTGAACATTATCTTCATATTCACCTGCGGCTACACGCTCAAGCAAAAGGATATTTATAAAATTCTCGACAGGGTTGAAAGGCTTCAGATACTTAATGTTCTCTGTGTTATCTATGAATTTCTTGTTATAAACAAATCAGGGGATAATATCGGCGGTATGTTTGGAACAGCCTCGGGCTGCAACGGATACCTCAATGTTTATATCGGCATAATAACTGCATATGTTTTCACCAAGTATGCAAACAGGAAAACCTCGATTTTGAATGTTCTCTGGGTGTCGCTCAGTTCAATGGTTATTGCGGTTGCCGCCGAGCTTAAGTTCTTTTTCTTTGAGCTTATAGTCATTCTCATTCTCTCAGTCACTCTTTCCAGACTAAGCGCAAAAAACGGTTTGCTCATTGTTTCGGCAGTTGTTGTGCTGTATGTCGGATTCCAGGTTTTAACAACCGTTTTCCCCGAGTCGGCAGAGCTTCTTCAGAATTTCAACGACTTAAACGAATACACGGCAACCTCATACGACGACACAAGAATTTCAAGAGCAACGCCTTTTTCACAGATAAACGATTATTTCTTCAAGGGAAATCTCTTCTATAACCTCTTTGGCTATGGCTTCGGCGCCTGTGAGGATTCAACAACATTTTCATGGGCAAACAGCAAATTTGCAACTCTTTACCGTGATTTGCAGTACAGAAACATTTCAACCTCAATGAACTTTATTGAAACGGGCATTATAGGTCTGCTTGCATTTGCAGCAATCTTCATTTTTCTGTTTAACCTGGCGTCGAAACAAAAGCATAAAATTCCCGAACAAAGGAATATGCTTGTGTTTACGCAGATATCAGCGGTTATAGCCTTTCTGAATATCTGGTATAATTCAAGTCTCAGGCGCCCGATTGGATTTTTAATTTTCTTCTGTCTTTCAACGGTTATTGTTATATCAAGAGAAAAAGAGAAGAAGGCTGACGAAGGTGAAAAGCAGGAGGAAACATCCCTGCCGCCTAAAAAGAGCTATTTCAAGAAAAAGAACAACAAAGTTCGGAGATACATATGATTCCTAAGGTTATTCACTACTGCTGGTTTGGAGGCAAGGAGCTTCCCGATTCGGTTTTGAAATGCATTGAATCGTGGGAAAAGTACTGCCCCGATTATGAAATCAAGCAGTGGAATGAAGAAAACTATAATTATAAAAATCACATATATACCAAAGAAGCGTTTGAAGCAAAAAAATGGGCGTTTGTCAGCGACTATGCAAGGCTTGATATAATCTATAACAACGGCGGAATATATCTTGACACAGATGTTGAGCTTATAAAAAACCTTGATGAGCTTCTTTTAAACAAATGCTTTCTTGCAATTGAGCAGCCCTCCCATTTGATTGCGACGGGGCTCGGCTTCGGCGCAGAACAGAGGAATGAAAGCATCAAGGAAATGCTTGATGAATACAAAGGCGCCCATTTTAAGCTTGCCGAGGGAATTTATGACACAACCATTCCCTGCCCGACAAGAAACACAGCTCCCTTTTATAAATACGGCTTCAATCTTGAAATTGATAAGCCCGTTAATCTCGGCGGAGCTATGGTCTATCCGCCCGAATACTTTTGCCCGTTTGAAAGAAAAATAAACGAGCTTAAAATAACCGAAAAAACCTTTTCAATCCACCACTATGATTCAAGCTGGATACCAAAAGAAGAAAAGGAAATGCTTGAAAAGGTTTGCGAATACCAAAAATCACACAGTGCTTTAAAAACGAAGGTATACAAAAATAAACTTGAATGCGAGATTAAATACGGAAACAACAATACAATTAGTTTACTCAAAATGCTTGCTTTCAAAATAAAAAAGAAATTAGTTTTGAAATAATAAACAGGATTATTTATGGAAAACGTTATATTCCTATACTCAAAAGACGCCATGTGCTGCGAGTATATCCCCATTTATTCAAAATCATATAAATATGCAAAAACGCCAAACCTTGATGAGCTTGCAGAAAAAGGAACCGTTTTCCTCCACCACCACACTGCAGGCGGTTCAACCGCTATGGCGTTTTCAGCTATGCTAAGCGGAAAAAACCCCTATGAATTTGAAAAAAGAAAAACCTACACCGAGGTTGAGCAAAACGAAAAGGAAAGCATTTTCTCAATCCTGCAGGGTAAGGGATATGAATGCCATGTTATTTGGTCGCCCGACTATGTTACGGGGGCTTATCCGTACGTTAAGGAATTCGGCGACGAAAGCAAAACAAAATTCCACGTTTTAGATATGTATCAACCTCTTGGCTATAAACCGCATAGCGGAGAGCTTAAAAGAGACGACAACGCTTTAGATACCGCCATAAAAACAATCCTTAACGAGCTTGATACAATAGACACTGAAAAAAAGCAGTTTATCTGGCTGCACCTTCCCCATGTCATCAAAGGTCGCATATGCTACGGCGACGATATTGACGCATTTGATTTTATACTTGGAAAAATCAGAGAAAAATTTAGCGACGACAGCATTTATGTAACTGCGGACCATGGCAATATGAATATGCACAAAGGTAAGGTTGGCTACGGGTTTGATGTTTATGACCCCGTAACAAGAGTTCCACTGATAACCCCGAGAATAAACAATCTTGCGCTTTGCGACTCTTTAACCAGTCACACTGACCTGATTGATATTATTGTTAACAAAAGCATACCCGAGCATGAATATGTTTTGTGTGACACAGCATATTATGCCCAGCCCCAGCGAAAGCTCGCCATTATAACAAAGAGATTTAAATATATTTATAACAACGAAACAAAAACCGAAGAGCTTTATGATTTGGAATGGGACAGGCTTGAGGAATACAATATTTTCAAGAAGAAATACTTTGAAAAAAACCGTATGAGTGACGTTGTTTACAGCGAGCTATATTACTATCCCTTTACGGATGAGGCAAATACCGCCGGAGAAAGACTCAGAGAAATAAAAAGTCAGATTTGGAGAAAGCCTTCCTTCTTTGAAGGAACAGTTATTAAGTGCCGAAGAAAGCTGGGACTTTTAAAACGCTTTATTCAGTCTAAAATGATGAGGTAGGAAATTGAAACGCGAAACAAAGCTACTAAAAAACACAGCCATACTGAGCATTGGCTTAATATGCACAAAGGGCGTCAGCTTTTTGCTGTTGCCCCTTTATACTGCTTTGCTTTCAACCGCAGATTACGGAACCTTTGATTTTATATACACGCTTGTTTCCCTTGTTGCATACACCCTGACCCTCCAGTTTGAGCAGGGCGTTTTCAGATATCTTATAGACTGCAGGGGCGATAAGGAAGCGCAAAAAAAATACATTTCAACAACATTTGCTTTCATCGGCGCAATATCCCTTATCGGAATTATCATTTCCCTTGTTGTCTGCAGACTTACCCACTTTGAATACACCTTATATTTCGTTTTAAGCATTCTCACAACCGTGTTTAACTCAATAACCTGTCAGATTGCAAGAGGAATCGACAGAACCGTCGACTACACTATAGGAAGCTTCATTTTCGCAACCTCCCAGGTTGTTTTAAACGTTTTGTTCATTGTTGTTTTCAAGTGGCACGTTGGAGGTTTGCTGACTTCATTTATTATAGGTAACATCCTTTGCACTGCGTTTTTATTCGTAAAATGCAAAATTTTCGGATTTTTCAGCCTCAAATCCTTGGATAAAAGCTGCCTTACCGAACTGCTTAAGTATTCTCTTCCGATGGTTCCGAGTACACTTGGATGGTGGCTTGTTAACTACTCAGACAGAATTATTATACTTCACTTTTTGGGCGCTGGTGCAAACGGAATATATGCAGTTGCAAATAAATTTCCAACCGCCTTTTCCTCTGTTTCAAGAATGTTCCAGCTGTCGTGGTCTGAGAATGCTGCCGAGGCTAACTCCTCAACCGACAGGGATAATTATTTTTCTAAAATAATGAATCAGAGCATATGTGTTATCATATATTTATCCGCCTGCATTATAGCGATTCTGCCCTTTGTGTTCAGCATTCTTATTAATAAGAACTATGCCGAGTCATACCTCAACATTATGATTCTTCTCGTTGCCGCAATATTCAGCGTATGGGCAAATCTTTATAACTCGGTGTTCGGAGCATTGAAATATACGAAGATAATCGCTCTGACAACTGTTTTTGCGGCTATCGTAAACATTGGTGTTAACCTTGCATTCATTAACAAAATAGGTCTTTTTGCGGCGTCTGTTTCAACGCTTTGTGCCTATCTCGTTATAACCGTTATCAGCCATATAATAATAATTAAAAAGGTTAAAATAAAATATGTTGCAACGGATTTAATCCTTGCTTTTTCTGCGCTTGGCGCAGGTTGTGCGGCATACTGCATAAGAAATGTTTTGTTATCGCTTATTATAACTATTGCAATCGGTCTGCTGACGCTGATAAAAAACAAAAACATTATCATTATGCTCACCAACAGAATTAAAGGACTTATCCGAAAAAAATCACCTTCCGATAAAAATGAAAAATAAAAAATGCTGCAAACTTACTGCAGCATTTTTTATTATTTTCTTCTTATAACATCAACCATAAGCTTTTCAACCTCTTCTCTGTTGATGTTCGGCATTGTTTTTGTTATAACATCTGCGCATCCGCCAACAAGAAAAGTAACCTTAACAACCTCGTGGTAATTATCATTAATGTTAATATTATTCGCCTTGCAGATTGCGTCAACCATATTGTCCTTAAGCGCTTTGATTGCGTAATCATAAACAAGAGTGTTTTTGAATTTTTCAAAATACTTCGTGTTCTGCTCAACCGCATCAAGAATATCGGAAACATTCTTTTCCGGAGATACGGAAACATTTGAATAATCTATATCCTTTCCGAGAGCAACAATCTGAGAGGAGAAAAAATCAAAACAGCTCTGGAAACATTCATCAATACTTTTATAGTGAAGATAAAATGTGCTTTTATTAATATCGGCTTTTTTGCAAAGCTCAACAACGGAAATCTTATCTATTTCTTTCTGCGACGCCAGGTCAAGAAAAGCATTAAATATAGCTTCCCTTGTTTTAACAATCCTTTTATCCATTCTTTCCACCCTTTATATTTTTCATTATAATATCATAAAGTCTTCAAATAATCAACTGATTTCGATTATTTGTTGATTTAGTTTATAATTTGTTTATTTAATTAAATAAAGTTGTATTAAAAAATATTTTATTGTATAATAATTGTGATTACATTGCAAAGGAGGAAAAATATGGGAAATTGCTGGCTTGACGGCAAAACCGCAATCGTCACAGGCGCGTCGGGCGGAATGGGCGCCGGAATTGCCTCAACGCTTATTAAAAAACACGGCTGCACCGTTATAGGAATTGCAAGAAATGAAAAGAAAATGACAGAGTTTGTTAACGGACTCGGCGAAGAGTATCGGGATAAATTTTCTTTCAGACTTTTTGATGTTTCCCTTAAGGAAAACTGGGAAAACTTTGCACAGGATTTAAAAGAGCAGAATATTAAGGTTGATATACTGATAAATAATGCGGGAATACTTCCCCGTTTTGCAAGCTTTGATAAATATTCATATGATGAAATCAACGCAGCAATGAATATTAATTTTTACTCCGCAGTTTATTCTGTTAAGTCCCTTCTTCCGCTTCTTCTTGAATCAGATGAACCTGCAATAATCAATGTTGATTCCGCAGCAGCTCTTATGACTCTTGCCGGAACCTCGGTTTATTCTGCGTCAAAGGCAGCTCTTAAGGGCTTCACCGAAGCGATGAGAACCGAATATAAAGGAAGAATATATGTTGGTCTTATTTGTCCGGGATTTACCAGAACCGATATTTTCCGCAATCAGCAAAACAACGGCAACTCTTCGGACCAAAAGCTTATTAATGCCTTTTCAACCGACTGCGATAAAATGGTTAATATGATAATGCGCGGAATAAGACGCAAAAAATCGCTTCAGGTGCATGGCTTCGACGCTCACGCAATGTCGATTTTCAACAGAATGTTCCCCGTAGGCGGAGCAAACCTTTTCAGCTCGGTTATGAAAAAAGCAAAAGCCGATTTATTTAAAGATATATTCAATTAAAATTTTGGGAGGTTCTTATGGAAGATATAACAAAGCAAAAGCACCTTAAATTCAAAGAAATACTTGCTTATTCACTCGGATTATTCGGGTTTCAGGCAATAGTCGGGCTCCTGTTTACATATCAGGCAGAGTTTTCGGGTTCAATCCTCGGCGCAAATGTTATTGTTGTTGCAATCCTTGTTTTGGTTGCAAAAATTGTTTCAGCTGCCGCTGACCCGATTGTCGGCAACCTTGTTGACCGCTCAAAGAGCAAGCTCGGTAAATTTAAATCAATGATTGTTTATGCACTTGTTCCCCTTCTTGTTTCAACAATAATTATTTTCGTTAAGGTTCCCTTCAAGGGCGTAGGACTCTATGTCTGGATTTTCATAGTCAGCCTTATATGGTCCATCGCAATGACAATGGGCGATGTTCCCTCTCAGGGTATCGCAGCAGCGCTCACGCCCAACCCAACCGAAAGAACAAATGTTGTTTCAATATCAAACACCGCAAAGCAGATAGGCTTTTCCGCGTGTGCAGTCATCGTTCCGATAGTTTGCCTCATTGTCCCGAACGGCTCGCAGGTTATCGGTTTTGAGGGCGAGCAGGACACCCCGATGAACGCCCCCGAATTTCTTTTTGTCGGTATTCTAACCGCAATTCTCGGCTGCCTTCTCTTTGCTCTTATTCCTCTTGTTAATAAGGAAAGAGTAACAAACGCCTCCAGCGAGACAGTTGGTTTCAAAGAAATGTTCGCTGCGCTCAAGTCAAACAAGCCCTTTATGCTCGTTATCATTTCATATTTTCTCGGCTTCGGCAGACAAATGGCAATGGGCATTCAGGTTCAGGCTGCAACTATTATTCTCGGAAGCCAGAACCTTGTCGTTGTTCTTGGAATTGTTACTGCAATTGGCTCAATGATAAGCATGGCAATCTGCCCCTTCCTTATCAAAAAGCTTAATGAAAAGAAGGCATATATCCTTCTTTCCGTATACGGATTTATTGCTTCAATATTCTCGTTTGTTATCGGACATTTCTGGTTTGAAAACCCGAAGAATATGGTTCTGACAATTCTTTTCTATGCATCGCTCTTCCTCATTGGTCTGCAATTTGGCGCCGTTACCCTTATGCCCATGATTATGACCGCAGACTGCGTTGACGCATATGAATATGAAACAGGAAAACGAAACGAAGGCGCCTGCTATTCTATCTTAACTCTGACTATCAAGGTTTGCCTTGCGCTCGGAATGGCTGTTGGGCTCATCTTCGTTGGTGCTTCAGGCTACTACGATGCGCTCAATGCAGGAAACTTTGAGGCATGCAATAAGGATGTTATCTTCTTTGCATACACAGCGCTTCCCGGAATACTCGCTCTCCTTTCAATCATACCGATGTTAAAATATGATATAGTCGGCGAAAAGAAAGCAAATATTTCTCAGACACTTGCTGCAAGAAGAACAGAAAACTAAATATAATAAAAGCAGACCGTTTTTCTGATTAAACGGTCTGCTTTTTTTACCCCTTCACTTTAGCGCTTTAATGTGTTCAATTGGGGACAGTCCCCAATTGAACATTAAATATTTCTCTTATCTATTCTTAAAAAGTTTGCAATTTTGGATTTTGAAATCTTTGCTCTTTTCAATAATTCAATTAATTCTTCTTTATTTCTTTTTTCATTCTCCTTTAGAAACCCTGCCACATCACTATAATCTGCACCGTCAATCCAACTATCGAAAATGAAAGCTTCATCCAAAACATCATTATCAATAATATGAAGCAGCTGCAAGTCGGAATCGGAATACATATTTTTAATAAATTCTGTATCAGCAACTCCTTCGTTACTGCCTGAATACTCTTTATAACTGCTCCACCTGTATTCATCAAGAGATTTGCTAATTCCTGCTTTAACGGGATTGTAATGAATGTATCTGAGAACAGAAAGCAAATATCCGTCATCGTTAATCGGCGAGCTGTAAAATCTTCCGTTAAACAACGGACCTATTCTGTCATGATTAGAATTATATTTTGAAACATATTTTGCCCCAAAGGACTTAAACATTTCAGTCATATTATCATCATTAAATTTAAGCATCAGATGAATATGATTGCTCATAAGGCAGTATGCTAACATCTCAACATCATAATCCCTGCAAGATTCCTTAAAGAATTTCAGAAAGAACGAATAATCGCTATCCTTAACAAAAATTCTATTTGCATTAATTCCTTTCATCACAATGTGATAAATCCTTTGTTCAGATATCATTCTTTTTTGTCTTGCCATATTATAATCTCCTTTTTCACTTTAACACTTTAATGTGTTCAATTGGGGACAGTCCCCAATTGAACATTGTTTTTTTGGGGCTGCGATTAACGCAGTCCCATAACTATTTTATTGAGTTTTGATTCGTTGAATTTCTTTGTCGCCTTGTTTCCAATCCACAAACAGATTGCCGATAGCGCAAAGTCCGTTGCAACAATCAATATAACAAGCAAAACATCGTTTAACTCTCTTAAATAGGTTTTTCCGATTAATATTGCCAAGTTCTGATTAAGATACAGCGGAAGGCTCATCCTTCCGAGCCATGCAACCGCTTTGGAATCAAGCCAGTTAGCGTTTTCAAACGGAAATGTAAACGCTAAAACGAGCGCAATAAAAATTACAATAACAGCATAGATTTCATATTGACCCGGATTTCTGCACATTGCATAAACACAGATGCTCCCAAACATAATCCACCTTGCAATCTTTGCCGTTGTTGCTTCCTTTTTGCTCCACTCTCTTCTTTTCAGAGCTTTAACACAGCAATACATAAACAGCCCGACATTCAGACCTGCTGCTGCTCGCCACATACAGCGATAGCCAAGTTCAGTCCACACGGTTGTTCCCGAAATAGTGTGGTATTTATGAATCAGCCATCCGTAAATAAGCGCAGCGCTTATCGGAGCAATTGCCTTCGCATAAACCTCGAAATGCTTTTTCGCAACGGGATACATCGCAGCCATAACAAGAATCATTGCCGAAAGATACCATTCAACACCATTTATATCATACAGCCTAATGCCCGTTCTTGTTATTAACAATGCACCGGGGATAACATTAAAGAGCTTGTCCATTGTAAAATCCTGATTAATCAGGGTATGAACAGTAAACAAAGCAACAAACGCAATTATGTGATACCAGAAAATCGAAAAATACTTTTTCCAGATAAACCTGACGCTATCCGTTCCGAGAGGAGCTGAGTTTTTCTTTTTATCTATTCCCAATGCCATAAAATAGCCCGAAAGCATAAAGAAAAACTCAACGCCTATATACCCTCTCGGAGAGAGGGCATAGGCGTAGTGATAAGGTGAGATTAAATTAAATATATCCTTATTGCAGTGAAAGAGAACAACAAGAAGGCAAAAGATAAACCTTAAAAGCTCTATTTCACCGTTTCTTTTACTTTTTGTTGCCATTATTCTTCTGTTGCTTCAAAAGAAGGCTCTTCAACAATAGGTTCTGCGGCAGGCTCTTGAGCAGATTCAGTCATGGGTTCTGCAACCGGCGGCTGCTCGGTTATCGGCTGAGCAGGCATAGGTTCATCCATTGTTGAGGTTGGATTTTCAGCCTTCTGATATGTGTTGTTCATTTGCTGATACTGATAGTTCTGAACAGGCGGCTGATAGGTGTTTTCCTGAGCCTGAGAAGGCTGATAATAGTTTGCTTGCATATTAGCCGCATCGCCGTATGCCATTGCAGCCTTTTCGTTTTCGGTTAAATAATCCTGCTCGCTCATAATGCCAAGCTGGAATGCTCTTATTTTAAAGTTTTCATAATAGAGCGCCTTTGTTGTATAAACATATGGCTGAACATATATTCCAACAATTCCAAAGGTTATTGCTGTTAAAAATCCCCATCCGATGAAGCTTAAATCAAGAACAAATAACTCGCCCTTGTGACCGTCTGTCATCTTCTTGCTGATATTCATAGCGTCCTTCCACGAAAGCTCGGGCTTTTCTGCCAGAATGAAGGAGGTGAAATAATATTTGTAGTAAAAGATAACTCCCGGTACAATGAAAAGGAACATTAACAAAGTCATAAATATTCCCTTAAGAAGGTCAAGGAGGAATTTGCTCCAGTAATTCTTATCAAAGGTCTTGCTGAAAACATAACTGAATTCATCTTCCCAGCTTAAATTATTACCCTTAATAAGCTGATAGAAAACTCCTGCAAGAGTTATTGCAAGCGGAGCAAGGAAGAGCATTGCAATGCTTGCAATTGTTGAAAGAGCGCCAAGTCCTCCGCTAACTGCAACAGCTGCTTTTTCATCCGCACCGCCGAGAATATTTCCGTCTTCATACTGATTTGCGAAATCATCGAGGTCAAATTCTTCCATATCGTCGCCGTTTTCATAGTCTTCAACAAAATCGTCGAAATCATATTCATCAATGCTGTTTTCAAGGTCGCCCTCCTGACGATTATCAAAGCTATCCGAAAAAGATGAACCGAAACTGTTTGAAAGGCGTTTATAAACATTTGCTGCCGATGAATAAATTGTTCCGCCCTCTGTTAAAAGGGTTACAACAAAGATGATTATAAAAAGCTTAAAAACATTGCCCTTTATTAATTCTTTTGCCTGTGATTTGATTAATCCTCTGTCGAGATTCATAGTAGTTCCTCCTTAAACAAATCCAAACATTGTTTAAAATTCCAATTTCTTTTCAATAAATGCCTCAAGCTCGTCTATCGAAAGGCGAACCTGCTCCATTGTATCCCTGTCGCGAACTGTTACGCAGTTATCCTCGAGCGAATCAAAGTCGAGGGTAATGCAATACGGAGTTCCGATTTCATCCTGACGACGATAACGCTTTCCGATTGAACCTGCGTCGTCGTAGTCAACGCTGAATTTCTTCGCAAGCCTATCGAAAACCTCTTCAGCCTGTTCGCCGAGCTTCTTTGAAAGAGGAAGAACGGCTGCCTTAAACGGAGCAAGAGCAGGATGGAAGTGCATAACAACTCTTGAGTCGTTTCTCTCTTCGTCGAGCATTTCCTCATCATATGCTTCGCATAAAACTGCGAGGAAAAGCCTTTCAACGCCAAGAGAAGGCTCGATTACATACGGAATATATCTTGAATTTGTTGCCTGGTCGAAATACTCAAGGTTTTTGCCCGAGGTGTTAATGTGCTGAGTTAGGTCGTAATCCGTTCTGTCTGCAATGCCCCAGAGCTCGCCCCAGCCAAACGGGAAAAGATATTCAAAGTCGGTTGTTGCCTTTGAATAGAAGGAAAGCTCCTCGGGGTCATGGTCACGGAGACGGAGATTGCCCTCGCTGATACCGAGAGAATAGAGCCAATCGCGGCAGAAGCCTCTCCAATATGCAAACCATTCAAGGTCTGTTCCCGGCTCGCAGAAAAACTCAAGTTCCATCTGCTCAAATTCACGAACACGGAAAATGAACTTACCCGGAGTGATTTCGTTTCTGAAGGATTTTCCTATCTGAGCAACGCCGAACGGGATTTTCTTTCTTGTTGTTCTCTGGATATTTGCAAAGTTAACGAAAATTCCCTGAGCGGTTTCGGGACGGAGATAGATTTCATCCTTTGTGTCCTCGGTTACGCCCTGGAAAGTTTTAAACATAAGGTTAAACTGGCGAATATCAGTAAAATCATGAGCGCCGCAATCAGGACATGGAATATTCTTTTCCTTGATATAGTTGCTCATTTCCTCGTTGCTCCAGCCGGCAACATTTGTTCCGTCGAAATTCTCAATCAAATCATCCGCTCTGTGACGGGTTTTGCACTGGCAGCAATCCATAAGCGGGTCTGAAAATCCGCCGAGGTGACCCGAGGCAATCCAGGTCTGGGGATTCATAAGAATTGCCGAATCAAGCCCTACATTGAGCTTGTTTTCCTGAATAAATTTCTTTCTCCATGCCGATTTGATATTATTTTTAAGTTCAACGCCGAGCGGACCGTAGTCCCATGTGTTTGCAAGACCTCCGTAAATCTCGGAACCGGGATAAACAAATCCCCTTCCCTTACAAAGTGCAACTATTGCATCAAGCGTTTTTTTGGTGTTATCCATCTGATATAAACCTCCATAGTTTTATGGGGATATTATACTATTATTAATATAAATAGTCAATAAAAAACAAAAGCTAAACCTCGCTGTTAATTAAGCTTTCATCCCATTTTGTTTATACTTATTTAATATTGTACTCCCTTGACGAATTTGTTTGCAGTTATATAATTAAGGAGTGAATGAAATTTGGAGAGGATTATATGGAAAAGGAAAAGATAAAATATTACTTTTATCAGTATGTCTGGATTTTCTTTGCCGGTTGCTATCTCGGATACGGCGTTGAAACAATCTGGTGCCTGATAAAAAACGGATTCATCGAAAGCAGAAAATCCCTTGTTTTAGGCCACCTCAGCGTTGCATACGGAATGGGAGCCGTTCTTTTAACGCTTATTCTTATTCGTTTTCAGGACGCAAAGCTTTGGAAAATCTTTGTTATCGCATTTTTAAGCGGAACGGTTACGGAATACATCTGCTCGCTCGGTCAGGAGATTATTTTCGGCTCGGTTGCGTGGGATTACAGTCACCTTCCGCTAAACATCAACGGCAGAGTTTGCCTTCTTTATTCACTTTTCTGGGGAGTTTTGGGCGTTTTCTGGGTTAAAATTGTTATTCCGCTTATGAACAAAGCGTTTAAAAAGTTGAAAATTCCTTTTGAAAAAGTTATAATATGGTTGTTCATTGCTTTCTTCGTTTTTGATGCGGCGCTATCGGCTGCCGCCGGAATCAGAATGGATAAAAGAGCCGAGGGAAACGATGCGACAAATAAAATTGAAATTTTCCTCGACGAGCATTACGACGACGAAACAATGCACAAAATTTATGCAAATTCAAAGGATGTTTAAAAACCCATGACCAAAGACATTTTTTTAAACGGGAAGCCCTATATTGATTTGGATATTTCCGCGCAGCTTTATTCCTACACAAAAACCAAAACCTGGAATCAGACGATTCGTATCAGCGCAGAGATGACCGAGGAGGTTGACCCTAAGCTTCTCTATGACGCGCTGATGCTTATAAAGCCGCGTTTCCCTTCTTTCTTCGTTAAATTCTATGAGGATTTTTTCTGGAAAAGATTTCAGGCGGTCAGCGATGAAGAATGTCAAAATGTTGTTGAGAAGGAGAAGGAAATCTGCCGCCCCATTGATACTGAGAATGATTCGCGTCCGCTTTTCAGAGTTTTGTATTCGGGCAGCCGAATTTCATTTGAAACCTTTCACGGTGTTACCGACGGAAGGGGCGCAATAGTATTCTTAAAAAACCTTATTGCCGCATATTTAACTCTCAGTGGCATTGAAATTCCCAAGGAAAACGAAGTTCTCGACTGGAACGAAAGTCCGAAAGCAGAGGAGCTTGAGGATACCTTTATTAAGAATTACGACCCTAAGGGCAAACGCCTCAGCCGAAGCGGAAAGGCTGTTTACCAATATAAGCCGGAAAGCGAGGACGGAAAGCTCCACGCTGTTCAGGGAAGGTTTTTTGTTGATGAAATTAAGGCGCTCAGCAAAGAACAGGGCGCAACGATAACCGAATATTTAACGGCGGTTTACATATATTCTTTTTATAAAAATCTTGACTCTCCGAGGAAATCAAAACCGATAACCATCGAGGTTCCGATGGATATACGCCGTTTCTATAACTCCGTATCGCTTCGCAACAGCTCGCTTTATGCGAACATAACAATCGAGCCTGCAAAATTTGAATATACCTTTGAGGATATTTTAAAACAGACTAAAAAACAGTTTAAAGAAGGAATTGAACCAACCATTATTCAGGAAAATGTTAATGTTAACGTTCATGATTCGGTTATGCCTCTTGCAAGATATTCTCCGAGCTTTTTGAAAAAGCCGTTTATAAAGCTTGCTTTCATTCTTTACGGAGAAAGGCTTTTTACATCGCCGCTTTCAAACCTCGGCGTTGTTCAGGTTCCGAAGGAAATGGAAAACCATATAAAATATATCTACGCAGTAATTGGCAAAACCTACAAAAACAGAATCTATGCAACGGTTTCCTCATTTAAGTCGACTATGCTTGTCACCTTTTCTTCAACCGGAACGGAAAATCCCATTGCTCAAACATATTTCTCATTCCTTGAAGATAAAGGAATTAATCTTATAAAAGAAACATTATAGTTTTAACGGGGCTAATTTCAGTTAGCCCCGTTAATTTATTGTTCAATTGGGGACAGTCCCCAATTGAACAATTTAAAGCGTTAAAGTATCCGGCAACAAAAATCAGGGAAGGGGTCAGACCCCTTCCCTGATTGTTTTCAAAGTATTTGTTAATGCATCAATGCAACTATTCCGACGCCGAGTCCGCTCAGCGCCATAAGTGCAGCAAGAACAATTGCCGTTATTTTAACCCATCCTCTATACATAAATTACCTCTTATTTCATAAATCCGTCTGCAGCTTTTATAAGCTTTTTAGCAAGTTCTGCTGCCTGCTCCTTGCTTTCGCCAACCGCAGTTATATACGCCTTAATCTTCGGCTCGGTTCCGCTTGGGCGAACAATAACCTTGTTGCCCTTTTCAAGCGCAAACGCAAGAACATTGGATTTGGGAAGGTCAATGGCTTCCTCGGTTCCGTTTGTGAAAACAGTTTTACTGATTTTATAATCCGAAACGGCAGTAACCTTGAACCCGGCGATTTCACTCAGCGGGTTTTCACGGAGATTATCCATAATTCCTGCCATTTTCTGCATTCCGGCAGCACCCTCAAAGGTGTATGACTGAACGGCGTTATTATAGTATCCGAACTCATCATAGAGCGAATTCATAACATCAACAAGGTTCATACCCTTTAACTTATAATATGCAGCCATTTCGCAGATAAGCATAGAGGCAACGACGGCGTCCTTGTCTCTTGCATGTGTTCCTGCAAGATAGCCATAGCTCTCTTCAAATCCCATAACAAAGTCGTCTGCTCTGCCCTGACTTTCAAGATTCGTTATAAGCTCGCCGATATACTTAAAGCCTGTTAAAAGATTTTTAAAGGTGCAGTTATATTTTCTTGCAATAACCTCTGCAAGGTCGGTTGAAACAAAGCTTTTAACCGCAATTGCAGAGTCGCTTAGAGTCCCCTTTGCCTTCTTTTCGGAAAGAAGATAATTAAGGAGCATTGCGCCTACCTCGTTTCCGCTCATCAAAACAAGCTCGCCCGATTTATCCGGAACGGCAATACCAACTCTGTCGCAATCGGGGTCGGTTGCAAGAAGAATATCAGCTCCGATATTCTTGTTCATCTCAAGACCAAGCTCAAAAACCTGCTTGATTTCGGGATTCGGGAAGGGACAGGTCGGGAAATTTCCGTCGGGGTTTTCCTGCTCGGGAACAACATAAACCTTGTCTACCCCAATTCTGTCAAGAATTGCGCGAACAGGCTTGTTTCCTGTTCCGTTAAGAGGCGTATAGATAACCTTCAAATCAGCCTTTTTAACTATATCGGGGTTAACGCACTGCTTCTGAACCTCATCAAGGAAAACGTCAATAACCTCTTTGCCGATATATTCGATAACTCCGTTTTTAACAGCTTCATCAAAATCGGTTGTTTTAATTCCGGTAAAATAATCAACCTTCTGAATAAAATCATATGTTTCGGCAGCTTCCTCATCGGTCATCTGATAGCCCTTGGGGTTATAGCATTTATAGCCGTTATATTTTGCAGGATTATGGGAAGCAGTTAAAATAATTCCGCTCGAGGTTTTAAAATGCCTTATTGCAAATGAAAGGCAGGGAGTTGGCTCAAGCTCATCATAGATATATACTTTAATTCCGTTTGCGGCTAAAACCGACGCCGCCTCTCGGCTGAAATATTCGCTTTTAATTCTTGAATCATATCCGATTGCAACCGAAGGATTTTCATAGTTTTTATTAAGAAAATCAGCAAGTCCCTGAGTTGCTCTGCCGACCGTGTAGATATTCATTCGGTTTGTTCCTGCGCCGATAACTCCGCGAAGTCCCGCTGTTCCGAATTCAAGCGAACGATAGAATCGGTCCGTTATCTCGTCTTCATTGCCTTTAATACTTTCAAGCTCAGCCCTTAAATCAGGGTCGCCCGTTGCTTTTTCAAGCCATTCGTTATATAAAGCGTTTATATCCATAGTTCTTCTCCTTTATTATTTTCAATTTCTATTTTAATCTTATTATTTTCTGTTGTCAATATTTCATATTTAAGATATAATACTAATCAGGTGATGAAAAATGTTTGCAAAAGTTAAAACTCAGGGACTTATAGGACTCAATGCCTTTGATGTTACCGTTGAGGCAGATTTAAGCTCGGGACTTCCGAGATTCGATGTTGTCGGTCTGCCGGATGCAACGGTTAAAGAAAGCCGCGAAAGAGTCAGAGCGTCAATCAAAAACTGTCGTTTTGAATTTCCGATTTCAAGAATAACGGTAAATATTGCCCCTGCAGACATAAAGAAAGAAGGCTCGTTTTACGACCTTCCGATTTTAATCGCAATTCTCAAAGCAGGCAACCAGATTAAAGCAAATATTGATGATTATTCCTTCATAGGCGAGCTTTCATTAAACGGGGAAATAAGAAGCACAAACGGCGTTCTTCCGATGGTTATTCAGGCGAAGGAAAGCAATGTCGGCGCAATATTTATTCCTGCCGATAATGAGCGTGAAGGCTCGGTTGTAAAAGGAATAGATGTTTTTCCTGCAAAAAATATCTTTGAGGTTATCGACCACTTAACGGGAAGAAAGCTGATAGAACCGGCATATAAAGAGCTAAACGATGAAGAAATCGTAAAAAGCGATGTTGATTTTTCAGAGGTTAAGGGTCAGCAGAACGCAAAGAGGGCGCTTGAAATTGCAGCCGCAGGCGGACACAACTGCCTGATGATTGGTCCTCCGGGAACAGGAAAATCAATGCTTGCCAAAAGACTTCCCACCATTCTCCCCGAAATGACAATGGAGGAAAAGATTGAAACAACAAAGATTTATTCCGTTGCAGGCGAGCTTGATAAAAATACAAGGCTGATTTCAAAAAGGCCCTTCCGCTCACCCCACCACACAGTTTCCGCTCAGGGATTAACAGGCGGCGGAGCAAGCCCGAAGCCCGGCGAAATAAGCCTTGCCCACAACGGCGTTTTATTCCTTGACGAATTTCCGGAGTTTGACAGAAGGGCAAAGGAATCCCTGCGTCAGCCGCTCGAGGATAATAAGGTTACAATAACAAGAGCCGCAGGAACAATAACATACCCTTCAAACATTATGGCAATTGCCGCAATGAACCCCTGCCCATGCGGATTTTCGGGCCATCCGACAAAGCCCTGCACCTGCACAGACGCGGCAAAAAAGAGATATAAGGATAAAATTTCGGGTCCCCTGCTTGACAGAATGGATATTCATATCGAGGTTCAGAGTGTTGAATATGAACAGCTCTCAAGCAATCAAAAAGAGGAATCAAGCGAGGATATTCAAAAAAGGGTAAACAGCGCAAGAGCCATTCAGAATGAAAGGTTCAAGGGAACAAATATTTCCTGCAATGCGAAAATGACCCCGAAGGCTACAAGGAAATATTGCATTCTGAGCGAAGAGGCAAACGAGCTTCTTAAACAAAGCTTTGATACACTCGGGCTTTCGCCGAGAGCATACGATAAAATTCCTAAGATATCAAGAACGATTGCCGACCTTGAAGGAAGCGAAAAAATTGAGCTTCCACATATAGCAGAGGCAATTCAATACAGAAGTCTGGACAGAAAATACTGGAGGTAGCTATGGAACAATATATTGAAAAAACGATGAAAAATCTTGAAAGAAACGGAATGAAGCCCTATTACTGCGAAACAAAGGAAGAGGTTTTGCCGATTATCAAAAGTCTGATTAATAAGGGCGAGAGCGTTTCAAACGGCGGAAGCGAAAGCCTTAAGGAATGCGGCGTTTTTGAGCTTATCGGCAACGGCGACTATGATTTTATTGACAGAAGCGGCTTGCAGGGCGAAGCAGTAAGAGAAGCATACTTAAGAGCCTTTGGATGCGACACATATTTTTGCTCATCAAACGCAGTAACCGAGCGCGGCGAGCTATATAATGTTGACGGTAATTCAAACCGTATTGCCTGCATTGTTTACGGACCGAGGCAGGTTATTATGGTTGTAGGCAAAAACAAAATCGTTCCCGATATAAATGCGGCAATTAAAAGGGTTAAGGAAAAAGCCGCTCCGCCAAACTGCAGAAGGCTGAGCCTTGATACTCCCTGCGCTAAGCTTGATAAATGTGTTTCACTTGCAAGGGAAAATCCCTTTATCTGCGACGGCTGCGCAGGGGATACAAGAATCTGCTGCAACTATGTTGTTTCAGCAAAACAAAGACATAAAGACAGAATTAAAGTTATTATAGTTAATGAAGACTTAGGTTATTAATCAAAAAAACTCGGCGGAAAACTTCTGTTTATACCGCCGAGTATTTTTTAGTTTTTATTCTTAACAAGAAAAGCTGCAATCCAGTAATAAATCGGAATTGCAAGGAACAAAATCCAGGTGGTGTTCCACGCCTGAGTTGCAAAGCTTGCAATAAGATAAATTGCAACTATAATCTCAGGGAACGGAAGCAATAGGCAGAACGCCTTTTTATTATTTGCCTTGCAGGCAAGCGCAGTCTGGTAATAAATCGGAATTGCTAAAAAGATTATCCAGAGCGGGTGCCAGATGTCAAACGCAAAGGATAATCCGGCATATATTATCACAACAAGGATGGGAAACGGAAATTTCATCATAGCGGCTGCGGTTCTCGGATAAAGACCGTAATCGCTAACCTTTGAAACAACTGTTTTCACCTTTTCCTTAACATCCTTGCTTTGTGAGGGTGACGCAGGCTCAAAAGCGCCGTCCTTTGAATTATTAAGCAGCTCGTCAAGTGTTATTCCATAGAGATTTGCAAGGGATATTAAATTATCCGTATCGGGAGAAGATTCAGCCCTTTCCCATTTAGAAACAGCTTGACGGGAAACTCCGATTTTCTCAGCAAGCGCATCCTGGGAATAGCCATGCTCTTTCCTTAATTCAAGCAACCTGTTTGCCGTTTTTAAATCCATAGTAAAACCTCCTGTTGTTAATTTTTTACTACACTAATACTTTAACAGGAAAAAGGATTTTTTTCAACCAATTTTTCTTTCCATCCCCCGCAACCCTTGGTTGCGATTGTACCATTGGGGACTGTCCCCAATGGTACGACAAGTGTCTATTAAAAATCACACAGGAAGTCCATCCCCTGTGTGATTTTTTGTTACTTTATTGGAAGTAAAACCTTTGCTTTGAATAAATCTCCGTCGATTGAAAGCTCAAGCCTTCCGTTTTGGAGTGAGGCAAGCTCCTTTGCAATTGATAGTCCGAGCCCGTTGCCCTCCTGACTTCTTGATTCATCACCGCGAACAAATCTTTCCGTCAGCTCCTCGGGCGTTATGTCAAGCGCTTTTTCGGATATGTTTTTGATTTCAAAAACGCCAAATCCGTTTTCTTCATAAACATTAACATAAACCCTTGAGGCTTTTGCGCTGTACTTTCTTGCATTTGAAAGCAGATTTTCAATTATTCTGTTAGTTTTTGTTCCGTCTGCAAAAACAATTATCGGCTTTTCGCCCTGCTTAACTATTAAATCAAGACCCGCCTTTTCAAATTCAGACTGAGCGTCAACAGTTGCCTGCAGGCAAAGCTCGGATAAATTCATCGGTGCGATATTAACCGTAACATTGCCCGAGGTCACCTTTGAAGCCTCAATCAAATCATCAATTAACCTTTTAAGTTTTCCTCCCTTTTCATCAAGCACGCTTATATATTCCTGAGCCTTCTCATCTTTAATATCGCATTTTGAAAGCAGGTCAACATAGGTTATTATCGAGGTCAGCGGAGTTTTAAGGTCGTGGGAAACGTTAGTGATAAGCTCAGTTCTGAGCCTTTCATCCTTAACCGCCTTGTTGATAGCGTTTTGAAGCTCTGCATTCGTGTAGCGCATACTCTCTGCAAGTATTCTGAGAGAGTTATCAAGAGTTTCAAAATCGAGCATAACCTCTTCATGCCTTGAGCTTGCGTCAATTATCATATCAAGATTTTGAATATACCCGGCAACCTTTTTGAGAGTTATAACATTTCCTGCAATAAAGGGTATTGAGGTTAAAACCGTTATAAAAGGTACTTCAATAAATGCGAAAAACACGCCGAAGAAAATCAGAAGAATATTTGCAAGCAGCCAAAGGCTTGCAATAATTATTATGTTTCTTTTAAACTTAGTCGGCTTATATGAAAGAAGCGAAGCGGTTTTCTTTGCCGATTCAAAAGCCTTCTTAAATAATCCGCCCGCACCCTTTAAAACTCTGAGCAGTAAACCATAAAGGAAAACAAGAACCTTCCACATTGCAAGCAGAATCCAATAGGTTAAAAAGTGTTTATAAAACTTTTTATCACTATGAAAATACCTTGCTGTTGAGGAACACAGAATAAACAGCCCTGCCCAGCACACACAGGCAAATGCAAGAAACATTTTTGCCGTTATCATACTGAAATCAACAACTGAATTTGAATCCAAAACGAGGAATATCAAAAAGAATACGCCTGTTCCTGCTCCGCCTGCAAGAGCTAATCCGGGTTCAAACGGAATATAATCATAAAATCTCAGCTTCGCCGGTTCTTCCTCTTTTCTTCTGCCTGTTATGCTGAAATAGAAAAATCCGAGAATGAAACTGAGAACCAGCAGAACAATGCTTTCTGCAGCATATTTCGTTATGCCGTCATAGTACTTCGAGGCAACTGCGTGAAACTCCTTTATCAGCGAATATTCGTTGCTTGCGCTTCTTAATGTTGCCGCAATTCCTGTTCGGTTCAGCTCGCTGACTTTCGGAATATACAAATAAAGAGTTACCTTATCTGCGTTTTCGGTTATATTATTTATTCTCGCCTTAACACCGTCGGCAACGTCTTTATCAATTCCCTTAAATTCAACCTTGCCGTCTTTGAGAATGAAATAAATATCACTCTCGATAACTGCTTTTTCGTTGAATTTCTCAACATTCGTGTTATTCAGCTTGCCAAAGGAGGAATAATAGCTGATTTCATCGGATATGATATAAGGCCGGTTGCTGAACTGATTCATATATTCCGACGCCCATCCCTTATAGTTTTCATCAAATCGCTTTGAAAGAGTTTCCTTTGTGTCATCTGACTGAATCTCCATATCGGAGTAATAAGTCCCGTTTGCTGAAATGCTGACATAATCATATATCGGAGCGCTTGAATTATATGCTTCAAACTGTTTTTGCTGTTCTGCGTTTAAATCCGTTGTTTGCTGAGTTTCGTTTTCATATTCATCATCAGAAATATCAAAAAAATAATCCTGCTGATTCTCGCTTTTAAGATTCACAACCTGCTTATATGCCTCTTCAACAATTTCTTTCTTATTGTCAAGAAGTTTCTTCGTTGCGCTTTTATACTCAGCATCATAAGTTACGGGCAAAACAGCGTTTGTTGCGTCACTTGCAAACTGATTATAAAAACTGTCGCTGTCGGTCCAGTTATTAATTCTGCCCGAATTGTCAGAGCTGATATAGCTATCCTCTTCATAAACGAAGGATAAAACAGCTATAATTCCCGTTCTGACCGCCGTAAAGAAAGTTATCGCACAAAGAACTGCACAAATAGTTTTGACTGCTGATGAATACTTAAATTTTTTCGCATTTGTATCCAAGTCCATACACCACCTTCAAATATTTCGGTTCTTTGGGATTGATTTCAATTTTTTCGCGGATGTTTCGGATATGAACGGTTACTGTTTTCTCGCTCGTGTATGACGGCTCGTGCCAAACCGCCTCATAAATCTGCGAAGAGGAAAGCACTCTGCCCATATTCTGCATAAGATATTCAAGTATCTTATATTCCATTGCGGTCAGCTTAACAGCATCGCCGTCAACCGTCACCGTCTTGGTATCGGTATCAAGAACAACGCCGCCCGTTATAAGCTGACTTGATTTAATCTCAAGCGAGCCGAGGCTGACATAGCGCCTTATCTGCGACTTAACTCTTGCAACAAGCTCAAGAGGATTAAACGGCTTTGTTACATAATCATCAGCGCCGAAGCTGAGCCCCGTTATTTTATCCGTATCCTCGCTTTTTGCAGAAAGCAGAATAATCGGAAAATTATATTCCTCTCTGATTTTCAGCGTTGCTTTGAGCCCGTCGAGCAGAGGCATCATAATATCAAGAACAACGCAGTGTATTTTGTTGTTTCTGACAATTTCAAGCGCTTCCTCGCCGTTAGCCGCGGTGAAAACCTTATAGCCCTCGTTGTCAAGGTAAATCCTCAATGATTCAAGTATTGCCTCATCATCATCGCAAACAAGAACATTATACATAGCCATATCCCCTCAATTGAAAATTTCCCAAATCCGTTGTGTTCAATTTAACACAACGCGTCAAATATGATGAAAAGAAAAAGTTAAAAAGTGGTAAAGAAAAGGAGCGAAATTCGCTCCTTTAATCTTATTTGTTCCTATAAATAATTGCTTCTCTTTCAGGTCCGTTTGAAACCATTGTTATATCGCAGCCCATTTCTTTTTCAATGAACTCAACATAGTCCCTTGTTTCCTTGGGAAGCTCGTCATAATTTTTGATTCCTCTGATATCGCAATGCCAGCCCTTTAATGTTTTTAAAACCGGCTTTGCTTTTTTAAGCTCGTGAGTTACAGGGAAATCCTTTGTTATCTTTCCGTCAATATCATATGCAACGCAGACCTTAATCTCTTCAAGATATGAAAGGCAGTCAAGCGCTGTCATAACAACCTGAGTTGCGCCCTGGCACTCAATTCCGTATTTTGAAGCAACGCAGTCAAACCATCCAACTCTTCTCGGTCTGCCCGTTGTTGCGCCGAATTCGCCCTTATCTCCGCCATGGATACGAAGCTCCTGAGCCTCATCCTCATCAAGAATTTCCGAAACAAACTCGCCTGCGCCTACTGCCGAGGAATATGCCTTTGTTACAACAACTATATCCTCAATCTTATGGGGCGGAATACCTGCGCCGACTGCGCCGTAGCCTGCAAGAGTTGATGAAGAGGTTACCATCGGATAGATTCCAAAATCGGGGTCTTTGAGCGTTCCGAGCTGACCTTCAAGAAGAATGTTTTTACCTTCCTTGATTGCGTCGGAAATAAACTTATGAGTATCGCAAACATATGGAGCAATCTTTTCTTTATATTCCATACAGGTTGCAAAAAGCTCGTCTTCATTTAAAAGTGGCTTATGATAAACATGCTCAAGAGTGAGGTTTTTAAGAGTGCAGATATTCTTAAGCTTTGCCTTTAAAACCTCGTCATCGAAAAGTTCGTTAACCTGAATGCCGATTTTTGAATACTTATCTGAGAAGAAAGGTGCAATTCCGCTCTTTGTTGAGCCAAATGCGTTTTTGCCGAGACGCTCCTCCTCGTATTCATCAAGCTTAATATGATAGGGCATCAAAATCTGCGCTCTGTCGGAAACAAGAAGCTTCGGATTAAGTCCTGCCTTTTTAACCTGCTCAAGCTCGTTTATGAATTTGTTAATATCAAGCGCAACGCCGTTGCCGATGATGCAGGTTGTATGTTCATAACAAACACCCGACGGCATTAAGTGAAGCGCAAATCTTCCATGCTCGTTAATGATAGTATGACCGGCATTAGCACCGCCCTGAAAGCGGATAACAATATCGCTCTGCTCGGCAAACATATCTGTTATTTTACCTTTTCCTTCGTCGCCCCAGTTGGCGCCGACTATTGCTCTAACCATTTTTTTATTCTCCTTGTTAATCAAAGTACTTTACCCAAATAGTTATTTTACAATAATCTAATAGAAAATGCAATATAAAAATAGCGGAGAATGTGACGGTTGGGTTGAACGACTAATGGGTGGAGGGAACGACCGCTTTCGTTCGCCGAGGGTGTAGTAAAGAGGGTGCGTCTATTCGTTCGCCATGGGGACGCACCTCCGAACGCAATTCAAGGAAGAACGGTGCTTGGAGAGGAATGTCCCCGTGTGCTGTTAAGGGAACGACCAAATATAATCAAGCGCGAATGTGTCGCCCGACAACTCGGAACTCGGGGCTCGGAACTCGGGGCTTGAAATTCCTTCGCCGATAATATAATCGGAGCGCAGCGACCCGAAATTCCTCATTCCTCATTCCTCATTCGCAACGCGCAGCGCAGCGACCCACAATTTTGCATTTTGCATTTTGCACTTTGCATTCTATTATCGCCGCTCTTGAACGCATTTCGTTTTTATGATAGTATAAAACAAAAGGAGTAAGTGGATATGAAAGCGTTTTTGGCGGTTAATCATTTTCTGAAAAGTGAAAAATTTGATGAATTGCATACTCACATTATAAAAAGTGCAAAAAAAATGGGAATTGATATGCAGATAAAAACAAATCAGGAGCTTGTTTTTTCTGATGAAAAGCCCGATTTTGTTCTTTTCTGGGATAAGGATGTTAATGTTGCAAGGCTTCTTGAAAAAAGGGATATTCAGGTTTTCAACAGTGCATCTTCAATCGCGCTCTGTGACGACAAGGCGAAAACATATCTTGCGCTGAAGGATTTTGTTCCCCAGCCTGAAACAATTATTGCGCCTCTTGCTTTTTCTGATGTTGATTACAGCGACTTCGTCAGCCTTGCAGCCGAAAAACTCGGGCTCCCCCTTGTTTTCAAGGAATGCTTCGGCTCCTTTGGCGAGCAGGTTTATCTTTGCAATAGCAAAAGCGAGATACTTTCACATATAAATGGAAAACCCTTTTTACTTCAAAAATTCATTAAGGATTCAGAGGGTGAGGATGTTCGCATTGAAATCGTTGGCGGAAAATGCGTTGCCGCAATGAAAAGAACTAATAAAAATGATTTTCGCTCGAATATAACAAACGGCGCAACAGCTGTTCCCTACTCTCCGACAACTGATGAAATCCGCCTTGCTCAAAACGCCTGCAAGCGACTTGGCTTAACCTTCGGCGGAGTTGATATTCTGGGGGGCGAATATGTTTGCGAGGTTAATTCAAACGCACATATAATCAATCTGCTGAATGTTACAGGCATTGACGTTATGCCGATGATTTTTGAAACTATTATAAATGAATTATTATGAAACCGATATTAATATACACAAAAGAAGAAGCTGAGAGAAATAAATTTGTCGTCCAAAAAATAACAAATGCTCTCGGCGCTGAGCTTAAAACGCCCGATTATGACGGGGAAGCAAGCTTTGTTATCAACAGAACAAATGATTTTAAAGTAGCCGAGCGTTTTGAAAAAAGAGGAATAAGGGTTTTTAATTCCGCCTCTTTCACAAGGCTTGCAAACGATAAACAGGCTTGCTACGATTTTATGGAAAAAAACGGCATCGAAATAATGCCGACAAGGTATAATACTCCTCCATTTGTTAAAAAACCTAAGGACGGTAACGGCGGAACGGGCGTTATTATGTGTTATTCTTTTGAGGAATACGATGAAAATATGGTTTGCCAAAAGCCTGCAAGCGACCTCGGAAAAGACCTCAGGGTTTATGTTATCGGCGGTAAAATAATCGCTTCAATCCTAAGGGTCAGCAAAAGCGATTTTCGCTCAAATTTCTGTCTCGGCGGCGAGGCTATCCCCTATACTCTAAGTGCCGATGAAGAAAAACAGGTTAAAAAAATAATAAGCCTTCTTGACGGAGGCTTTTACTACGGAATTGATTTCGTTTTCAACAACGGAAAAATCGTTTTCAATGAGATTGAGGACACCGTCGGCGCCAGAATGGTTTATGAAAAAACGGATATTGATATAATCAACCTTTTTTGCAATAAAATCAAAATCGGAGCGCAGCGACCAGAAATTCGTAACTCGTAATTCCTAATACGTCATTACAAGGGGCTGTAAAAAAACAGCCAGATAAAAATACAGGAATTCACTGAAAAGTGAGTTTCTGTATTTTTTAACACATTACTGATATTTGGTTGAAAAATCATTGTTTTTGAGTATGGAAAACAG
>JAFUZY010000116.1 GCA_017476375.1 Eubacterium sp. | reverse complement strand
TTTTCGCGCAACGATATTCGTTTTTTGCAAAACGAGCGATATATTGCTTTGCAATGCGATATGCCTTCGGCGCGATATGCACTCGTAAGCGAGTGCGTTTCGGTTTACTCGCGCAAGCGCTCAAACAATGGTATAAAAAGGGTCGTCGAGGGCGCCGACCGCTACACTGTGAGCGATAACGCTCACACAAAATTGTAGAGGACGGCGCCCTCGACGTCCCGTTATAATCAAGCGCGAATGTGTCGCCAGAAATTTTCAATTTTCAATTTCCCATTTTCAATTCGCTCCGCTCGGTGCTTTTTCGTCAAAATCTTTATATTGTAATAAAATCATATCTGTGGTAAAATATTATTGAACAGTACATTTCACAATGGAGGGATAAAATGTTTGATGTTGCAATAATCGGCTGCGGAATAACGGGCGCCTCTTGCGCTTATTATCTTAGCAGATATAATCTGAAAATTGCAGTTATTGAAAAGCACAATGATGTCTGTATGGAAACAACAAGGGCAAACAGCGCAATAATCCATGCAGGCTACGACCCGAAACCGGGAACTCTTTGCGCAAAATACAACGTTAGGGGTAATGAGCTTGCAAAGGAAATCTGCAAAAAGCTTGATGTTGCCTATAAGCAAATAGGCTCTTTGGTTGTTGCTTTTTCAGATGAGGAAATGAAAACAATCGGCGAGCTTTATAACAGGGGAACGGAAAACGGCGTTCCGGATTTGAAAATTGTTAACAGGGACGAGCTAAGGGAAGTGGAGCCCTTTATTTCCGATGAGGCGCTTGGCGCGCTTTATGCCCCGAGTGCGGCGATAGTCAATCCGTGGGAATACGGAATTGCAATGGCTGAAACCGCTGCTAAAAACGGTGCTGAGCTGTTTTTAAACACAAAGGTTGACGGCATAGAGTATATAAACGGACTATGGAATATCAAAACAAACAACGGCGAATTTAATGCAAAATATGTTATCAACGCCGCAGGAGTATGGGCTGATGATGTAACGGCTATGGTAACAGAGCCCGATTATAAAATAAACCCGAGCGCAGGCGAATACTTCCTTCTTGATAAGAGCGAGGGAACAAGGGCAAATCATGTTATTTTTCAATGCCCCAACGAGCTTGGAAAGGGCGTTCTTGTTTCTCCGACGGTTCACGGAAATCTTATTGTCGGACCCAATGCAATTGCTTCAAAAAAAGACGATACCTCAACTAAAACTGCTTCCCTTGATTTTATCAGAGAAAAGGCGGTTAAATCTATTCCTTCAATTAATTTCAGAGAGAATATAAGGAATTTCACGGGCGTTCGCGCCAATACTGATTCAGGTGATTTTGTTATACGCTTTTCAGCCGAGAACTTTCTCGACTTGGCAGGCATTAAATCACCCGGACTTTCGGCTGCACCTGCTATTGCAGAGGATGTTGTGAATATGCTTGCCGAAAAAGGACTGAGGCTTGAAGAAAAAAGAGATTTTATTAACAGCAGAAGGCATATCCGTTTTAAAGAACTTAATAACGAAGAGAAAAACCGCCTTATAAAAGAGAATGCGGCGTACGGCAGAGTTATTTGCAGATGTGAAACAATAACCGAGGGCGAAATACTGAATGCTCTTGCCTCCCCGATTCCGCCCGTTTCGCTCGACGGAATAAAAAGAAGAGCAGGAACGGGAATGGGCAGATGTCAGGGCGGATTTTGCGGACCGAAAATTCTTGATATAATGGCAAAATATAAAAAGGTTGAGCCTGAAAGCATCCTTCAGGATGACGTGGGAAGCTATATCTTAACAGGCGAAACAAAGAGCGGAGGGACTGAAAATGACATATGATTTAATAGTTGTCGGCGGCGGTCCTGCAGGTCTGGCGGCAGCGCTTGCCGCAAACGAAAAGGGCTTAACAAACATTCTTATAATCGAAAGAGACCGGGAACTCGGCGGTATTCTCAACCAGTGTATTCACAACGGCTTCGGGCTCCACTATTTCAAAGAGGAGCTGACGGGCCCCGAATATGCCGGCAGATTTATAAAAATGCTTGAGGGAACGGGCATACAGGTTATGTGTGACACGATGGTGCTTGAGGTTACTCAGGAAAAACAGGTTCATTGCATAAATCCCGAAAGGGGATATCAGATTTTGGACGCGAAATCAATTGTTCTTGCAATGGGCTGCCGCGAGAGAACAAGAGGCGCAATCTCAATTCCGGGAACCCGTCCTGCAGGTGTTTTAACCGCAGGCGCCGCTCAGCGATATGTTAATATCGAGGGGCATATGGTCGGCAAAAGAGTTGTTATTCTGGGCTCGGGCGATATAGGTCTTATAATGGCGAGAAGAATGACCCTTGAGGGAGCGGAGGTTCTTGCCTGCGTTGAGGTTATGCCCTATTCAGGCGGACTTCAGAGAAATATTGTTCAGTGCTTAAATGATTTTGATATTCCGCTCTATCTTTCCCATACAATTATAGATATAAGGGGCAAAAACAGAGTTGAGGGCGTAACAATCGCCAAGGTTGGAGCGGACAGAAAGCCGATTAAGGGAACTGAAATTGATTTTGACTGCGACACCGTTCTTCTTTCCGTTGGACTTATTCCCGAAAACGAGCTTACCCGAAACGCAGGAATTGAGCTTGATATGAAAACAAACGGCGTTGCTGTTTGGGAGAATATGGAAACCTCTGTTCCCGGCGTTTTTGCAAGCGGAAACGTTGTTCATGTTCACGACCTTGTTGACTATGTAACAGGCGAAAGCCAGAAGGCAGGAAGAGCCGCGGCGGAGTTTGTTAAGCAGGGAATGCGCTCACGGGAAAATGCAATAACGGTTAAAGAGGGAAAAGACGTTGGTTTCATTGTTCCGCTTAAAATCCACCGAGAAGCGATGGACGCGGAAATCTTTTTCAGAGTAAGGCGTATTTTTGATGAAAGCGCTATAACAATAAAGGATGGCGACAAGGTTCTTGCCCATCTTAAAAGAGCGCATATGGCGCCGGGCGAGATGGAAAGAGTTAAGCTTTCAAGGTCGCTTCTCGATGCCATTGAGGGCGATGAAATAACTGTTTTTGCTGAGGAGGCAGAGAAGGAATGAAGGAATTAATTTGCATAACCTGCCCGAGAGGCTGTCATCTTAAGGTTGATGAAGAAAATGGTTACGAGGTAACGGGCAACGCCTGTCCGAGAGGGAAGGTATACGGCTATAATGAGGTAACCAACCCAAAGAGAGTTGTTACCTCAACAGTTAAAACAACGAGCGAGGAATATCCTCGCTGCCCCGTTAAAACAAACGGAGCAATCCCGAAGGGAAAGATGTTTGAAGCGATGAAAATGCTTGATAACATTGTTTTGAAAACCCCGATAAACGAGGGCGATGTTGTTATCGAAAACCTTTTTGAAACAGGCGTCAGCTTCGTTGCCTGTAAGAATATAGACTAAAAATCAGGAGGCGAAAGCCTCCTGTTTTTTGTTAATTAGGAATTAGGAGTTACGAATTACGAATTTCGGGTCGCTGCGCTCCGATTATAATATCGGCGGACGAAAAGCCTCACACCTTCCCCTTGAGGGGAAGGTGTCACGAAGTGACGGATGAGGTGTCTTGCCTTTTCCCATCAGTTGGGTAGCCCAACCGTCAAATCAAGGGGACACACCTCTTTCAGAGGAATGTCCCCATTGATTTGAGGGAACGACCAAATACAATCGGGTGCGGGTGCCCCGCCCGAAATTCGTAATTCGTAACTCGTAATTCCTCATTCGCGAAGCGCAGCGCAGCGTATTTGTCAATTTACACAAAAACGATTAAGAATTTATAAAACAATTCTATATCCCTTGCTCTTGCATTTGGGCATTTATATAATGTATAATCTTAATGTACTGATTTTTGAAGCCCAACCCCAAACGGGAGCAGAGAAATATATGAATGTAATTCAGACTGATTTTAAAATAAATATTGAAAAACCATTCGGGCGCATTATTCCGCGTTAGGAATAATGCGCTCTTTTTGTTTTTTAAAACCGGAGGTATTTTATATGAAAAAGATTGGAATTGTTATGGGCAGCGCAAGCGATTTGCCCGTTGTTAAGAAGGCGGCTGATATGCTTGAAGCCTTTGAAGTGCCATATGAAATGCATATTTTTTCAGCCCATAGAACGCCCGATGAGGCTGCCGATTTTGCGACTAATGCAAGAGAAAACGGCTTTGGCTGTTTAATTGCGGCGGCAGGAATGGCTGCTCATCTTGCAGGAGCAATTGCGGCAAGAACAACCCTTCCCGTTATCGGAATTCCCTGCAAAGGAAATGCTTTCAACGGTATGGATGCTCTTTTATCAACCGTTCAGATGCCTCCGGGAATACCCGTTGCAACCGTTGCTGTTGACGGGGCTGCAAACGCCGCTCTTCTTGCCTTGCAAATTCTTGCAGTTGAAGATAAAGAGCTTGCGGTAAAGCTTGATGAAAAACGAAAAAGCGACGCGCAGAATGTTTTAGTTAAGGACGCTGAAATTTCAGCTGAATATAATAAGTAAATCTAAGGAGGACTAAACTATGCAAATCAAAGAAATGCTTTACGAGGGAAAGGCAAAAAAGGTTTTTGCAACCGATGATGAAAACCTTGTTGTTGTTTCCTATAAAGATGATGCAACCGCAAATGACGGCGAAAAGAAGGGAACTATTGCCGGAAAGGGAGTTATAAACAACAGAATGTCCAACTTCCTTATGCAGCTTCTTGAGAAAAACGGCGTTCCTTCACATTTTGTTGAGGAGCTAAGCGAAACTGATACGCTTGTTAAAAAGGTTTCAATCGTTCCTCTTGAGGTTATTATAAGAAATATCTCAGCCGGTCATTTTGCCTCCCGTTACGGAGTTGAAGAGGGAATTGTTTTTGATGAGCCGACTATCGAATTTTCATATAAAAACGACGACCTCCACGACCCTCTTCTCAATGCCTATCATGCAATTGCTTTAAAGCTTGCAACAAGGGAAGAAATTGAGCTTATCAAGGAAATGGCTTTCAAGGTTAACGAGGTTTTAAAGGCATATTTCAAAGAGCTTGGCGTTACCCTTGTTGATTTCAAACTTGAATTCGGCAAAACTGCAAACAAAACAATTGTTCTTGCAGATGAAATTTCTCCCGATACCTGCAGATTCTGGGACAGCCAAACAGGCGAAAAGCTTGATAAAGACCGCTTCCGCAGAGATATGGGCGGAGTTGAAGACGCGTATAACGAAATGATGAGAAGAGTATTCGGCGAATAAATTACGAATTACGAGTTACGGTTCGTTTGCGACCGCTCCCAGTGGGAGATAAAGGAAGCAAAAAGAACTGCCGAACGGTCGAAATTTGTCGGCGCTCCAAGCCGGTAACAAATTTTGGGAACCGTTGGTCGAGATTACGAATTGAGGGCGGAGCACCCGCACCCGACAACTCGGAACTCGGCACTCGTAACTCGAAACTATAATATAGTAGAAAACTATGGGAGGATTTTTCGGCGCAGTCGGAAGGGAGAGCGTTATATCCGATGTTTTTTTCGGAACTGACTATCATTCCCATCTCGGAACAAGGCGAGGCGGAGTCGCTGCATTCGATAAGGAAAAGGGAATCCAGAGAAAAATACACAATATAACAAACGCTCCTTTCAGAACTAAATTTGAAAATATATACAGCGAAATGGAGGGAACTGCGGCAATCGGTTGCATAAGCGACTACGACCCTCAGCCCCTTTTAATCCGTTCATCTCTCGGGCTTTATGCTCTTTGTATGATAGGAATTATAACCAACGCTGATGAACTTATTGGAAAGTATTTCAAGGATAACGGCGGTCAGTTCTGTGCGATGAACGGCGGCGGAGTTAATTCAACCGAGCTTTTATCGGCGCTGATTAATCAGAAGGGCGATTTTGTTTCGGGAATTAAATTTGCGCAGAGCGTTATTGAAGGAACCGCCTCAATCCTGCTCTTAACAAGCGAAGGAAAAATAATTGCGGCAAGGGACAGGCTCGGCAGACTTCCCGTTTTATGCGGAAAACGCGAAGACGCCTTTTGCGTTTCCTTTGAATCCTTTGCATATAAAAAACTCGGATTTGACGACGAAAAAGAGCTTGGACCCGGTGAAATTGTTGAAATAACCGAAAACGGCGTTAAAACTCTTTCAAAGCCGGGCGAGAAAATGAGAATTTGCTCGTTTTTATGGACTTATTACGGTTACCCGACCTCAACATATGAAGGCGTTAATGTTGAGGTTATGCGATGCAAAAACGGTCAGATAATGGCGGATAACGACAGGGAAAACGGAAATAACGCTCAAATTGATTATGTTGGCGGCGTTCCCGATTCGGGAACTCCCCACGCAATCGGCTATGCAAACGAAAGCGGCATACCGTTTGCAAGAGCATTTATCAAATACACCCCCACCTGGTCGAGAAGCTTTATGCCGACCAATCAGAAAGACAGAAATAAAGTAGCGAAAATGAAACTGATTCCGGTTGAGGATTTAATCAGGGACAAGAGTCTGCTCTTTGTTGATGATTCAATTGTTCGCGGAACTCAGATGAAGGAAACGGTTGATTTCCTTTATGAACACGGAGCAAAAGAGGTTCATATCAGGTCTGCCTGCCCACCCATTATGTATGGCTGTAAATATCTTAATTTCTCGCGCGCAACAAGCGATATGGAGCTTATTGCAAGAAGGGTTATTATGGAACTCGAGGGTGAAGAGGGCTTCAACCATATTGATGAATATATAGATACCAAAACCGAACGCGGAAAGAAGCTCAGGGACGCAATCTGCGAAAAGCTTAAATTTGCCTCTCTTGAATTTCAGACCCTTGAAGGGGTTATTGAGGCAATCGGAATTGATAGGTGCAAACTCTGCACATATTGCTGGGACGGAAAGGAATAATCTATGAACACTGATTCAAGAAGCGAAAGCTATGCAAAGGCGGGCGTTGATATAACCGCAGGATACAAAGCCGTTGAGCTTATGAAAAAGCATATTGCAAAAACCGTAACAAGCGGCGTTATGGACGGCATCGGCGGTTTCGGCGGACTTTTTGAGCTTGATTTAACGGGGATAACCAAGCCCGTTCTTGTTTCGGGAACGGACGGAGTCGGAACAAAGCTCAAGCTTGCGTTTGAGGCGGATAAACACGATACTATCGGAATCGACTGCGTTGCAATGTGCGTTAATGATATAATCTGCTGCGGAGCTAAACCGCTTTTCTTCCTTGATTATATCGCCTGCGGAAAAAACTATCCCGAAAAGATAGCCGAGATTGTTAAGGGCGTTTGCGACGGCTGTGTTCAGTCTGGCGCCGCATTAATCGGCGGTGAAACTGCTGAAATGCCGGGATTCTATCCCGAAAACGAATACGACCTTGCAGGCTATTGCACGGGCGTTGTAGACAAGGATAAAATCATAGATAATTCAAAAATGAGTGAGGGCGATGTTGTTATTGCCATTCCCTCGAGCGGCGTTCATTCAAATGGCTTTTCGCTTGTCAGAAAGGTTTTCGACATTGAAAGCGACGAAGCTAAAAAGCCCCTTGAAGAGCTTGGTAACAAAAGCATTCTTGAAACGCTTTTAACGCCGACTAAAATATATGTTAAACCAATTCTTGCACTGCTTTCTGAAATTGAGGTCAGCGCAATTTCCCATATAACCGGCGGCGGATTTTATGAAAACATTCCGCGAAGTATTCCCGATGGTTTCGGTGTTGTTATCAAAGAAAGCGATGTAAAAATCCTTCCGATTTTCGAGCTTATTGAAAAAACGGGCAACATCAGCCGCCGCGATATGTTCAACACCTTTAATATGGGCGTCGGAATGAGCGTTGTTGTTAAGAGTGAGGACGCTCAGAGGGCTATTGATATTCTTAAGGCAAACGGTGAGGACGCTTATATTCTCGGCAAGGTTGTTAGAAGCGATAAAAAGATTGAATTGGTGTGATTATGAAAGAAAAAACAAAAATTGCGGTTCTTGTTTCGGGCGGAGGAACAAATCTGCAGGCGCTGATTGATTTTGAAAAAAGCGGCGGTTTGAAGCACGGAAGGCTCAGCCTTGTTATTTCCGATAATCCGAATGCGTATGCCCTTCAAAGAGCAAAAAGCGCAGGAATTAAAACGGAAACAATCTGCAAAAAGGATTTTGAAAACCGCAGTGAATTTGAAAAAGCAATAGTTAAAACTTTGAACGATAATAATATTGAGCTGATTATTCTTGCAGGCTTTATGACCATTCTCGGTGAGAAATTCACAAGTCTTTATCCTGAGAGAATAATCAACGTTCACCCATCATTAATTCCGTCTTTTTGCGGAAAGGGCTTTTATGGGCTGAGAGTTCACGAAGCGGCGCTGAGCTACGGCGTTAAGGTAACGGGTGCAACGGTTCATTTTGTTAACGAAATACCCGACGGCGGAAGAATTATTCTTCAGAAAGCCGTTGAAATCGAAGAGGGCGACACCCCCGAGATTCTTCAGAAAAGAGTTATGCAGCAGGCGGAATGGATAATTCTTACGCAGGCGGCAGAAAAAATTTCTAAAGAAATAATGATGAGTTATGAATGATGAATGATGAATTGTGGTTTCTCGGCTTCGCCTCGGTCAATAAGTTATTAAAATCAAAGGAGAATGTATATGAGCATTTATGAAATTAAAAGGATTAACGACGCTGTTGAGGGCAATTCCTATGTTGGCAGAGGAATTGTTTGCGGCAAAAGCGAAAACGGCAAAAAGGCAGTTTGCGCATATTTCATTATGGGCAGAAGCGAAAACAGCAGAAACAGAGTTTTCACGCTTAAGGACGGCGTTCTTTACACCGAGCCTTTTGATGCGTCAAAGGTTCAGGACCCGAGCCTTATTATCTATGCCGCAATGAGAAGGCTTGATAACAAGCTCATTGCAACAAACGGCGACCAGACCGACACAATTTACAATGCACTCAAAGAGGGAAAAAGTTTTGAGGACGCGCTTGAAACACGCTGCTTCGAGCCCGACGAGCCGAATTTCACTCCGAGAATCAGCTCGATGATAACCTTTGATAACAATGATTTCAGCTATAAAATGAGCATTCTAAAGAGTGTTGATGAAAACGGCTCAGACTGCGCAAGATACACCTTCTCCTATCCTTCAAAAGCAGGGCTCGGCCATTTTATTCATACATATAACCACGACGGCAACCCGATTCCGACCTTCACCGGCGAGCCTGAAAGAGTTTTCATTCCCGATGATATTGATGAATTTGCAAATTCTCTCTGGAATTCACTTGATGAGGATAATAAAATTTCGCTCTATGTTTCATACACAGACCTTGAAAATATGAGCGAGGATATAAGAATAATAAATAAAAATAATTAAGGACGGTGCGATATGTTAGAATTTGAACTTAAATACGGATGCAATCCGAACCAGAAGCCCTCTAAAATTTATATGGAGGACGGCAGCGAACTTCCGATTGAAATCCTTGCAGGAAAGCCCGGATATATCAATTTTCTTGACGCTTTCAATTCCTGGCAGCTTGTTTCTGAGCTTAAAACAGCCCTTGGTATGCCTGCTGCGGCGTCGTTTAAGCATGTAAGCCCGACCTCAGCGGCAATCGGCTTGCCCCTTGATGAAAAGCTTAAGAAGGCTTGCTTTGTTGATGATATTGAGGGTCTTGACGACTCTCCGCTTGCATGCGCATATGCAAGAGCAAGAGGAACGGACAGAATGTGTTCTTTTGGCGACTGGGTTGCGCTTTCTGATGTTTGCGACGTTGCAACCGCTAATCTCATCAAGCGTGAGGTTTCCGACGGCGTTATCGCACCCGGATACGAGCCCGAGGCTCTTGAAATTCTTAAAACAAAGCGCAAGGGCAACTATAACATAGTTAAAATTGACGAAAACTACGTTCCTGCCGAAAAAGAGAAAAAACAGGTTTTCGGAATAACCTTTGAGCAGGGAAGAAACGATTATAAAATTGATAAAAGCGTTCTTGAAAATATCGTAACAAAAAACAAGGAGCTTCCCGAGGATGCGGCATCCGACCTTGTTATTGCTCTTATAACCCTTAAATACACCCAGTCTAATTCCGTTTGCTATGCTTATAAGGGACAGGCTATCGGCGTTGGCGCAGGTCAGCAGTCGAGAATTCACTGCACACGCCTTGCAGGAACAAAGGCTGATACCTGGTTCCTTCGCCAGAGCGACAAGGTTTTAAACCTTCCCTTCAAAGAGGAAATCAGCCGTCCTGAAAGGGATAATGCAATCGACGGATATATTAATCAGAATGAAGAGGATGTTTGCTCCGACGGCGTATGGCAGAGATATTTCACCTCTCAGCCCGAGCCGTTTACAAAGGAAGAACAAAGAGCATATCTTGACACTCTTGACGGCGTTTCCCTCGGCTCCGACGCATTCTTCCCGTTTGATGACAATATTATGCGAGCAAGAGCAAGCGGCGTTAAATATATTGCAGAGCCGGGCGGTTCAATTCGTGACGGTGTTGTTATTGAGCGTGCAGACAAGCTCGATATGGTTATGGCATTCACAGGAATGCGACTTTTCCACCACTAATATTTGAAAGTAAGAGGTATAATCCTTGAAGATTTTAGTTGTCGGCGGCGGAGGCAGAGAACACGCCGTTATAAAGAAGCTTAAAGAAAACAAAGAGGTTGAAGAAATTTTTGCCCTTCCCGGAAACGGAGGCATTGCAAGGGATGCAAAGTGCGTTAATATCGGGGCAACCGATATTGAAGGCATTGTTTCGTTTGCAGTTGAAAACGGCATTGATTATGCGGTTGTTACCCCCGATGACCCGCTTGTTCTCGGCTGCGTTAATGCGCTTGAAGAAAAGGGTATAAAGTGTTTTGGTCCGCGAAAGGAAGCGGCAATCATTGAAGGCAGCAAGGCTTTTTCAAAAGACCTTATGAAAAAATACGGCATTCCGACTGCCGAGTTTGAAACCTTTTCCGATATGAAAAAAGCGCTTTCCTATCTTGAAACTGCGCCAATTCCGACTGTTATCAAGGCTGACGGACTTGCTCTGGGCAAGGGCGTTATAATCGCTCAAACAAGAGAGGAAGCAAAGAATGCTGTTATCTCAATGATGCAGGATAAGGCATTTGGCAAAAGCGGCGAAACCATTGTTATTGAAGAATTTTTAGAGGGTCCCGAGGTTTCGGTTCTTGCCTTTACTGACGGAAAAACCGTTAAGCCCATGGTATCCTCAATGGACCATAAAAGAGCGCTCGACGGTGACAGGGGACTTAATACGGGCGGAATGGGAACAATTGCGCCGAATCCGTATTATTCAGAAGCAATTGCCGAAAGATGTATGAAGGAGATTTTTCTGCCGACAATTAATGCAATGAACGCCGAGGGAAGAACCTTTAAGGGCTGCCTTTATTTCGGACTTATGATAACCGAAAACGGACCGAAGGTTATTGAATATAACTGCCGTTTCGGTGACCCTGAAACTCAGGTTGTTTTGCCCCTTCTTGAAAGCGATTTGTTAACTGTTATGCTTGCAACAACAAACGAAAACCTTGATGAAACAGAGGTTAAGTTTAAGGATGAATGTGCCTGCTGTGTTATTATGGCATCAGAGGGCTACCCTGTTAAATATGAAAAAGGGTTTGAAATAAGAATACCAAGTGATATTGAAGATAAGGTTTTTGTTGCAGGGGCTAAGGAGGAAAACGAAAAGCTTTTAACAAACGGCGGAAGAGTTCTTGGCGTTACTGAAATAAGAAACTCTCTTAAAGAGGCAATTGATGCCTCATATGAGGATGTTAAAAAAATCAGCTTTGATAATGCCTTTTTCAGAAAGGATATCGGTCAAAGAGCATTATTGGCAGCAGAGGTGTAGTATGGTATACAGAATATTTGTTGAAAAAAGAGAGGGTCTTGCAAACGAAGCGGCTTCGCTTCTTTCCGAAATCAGGGACTTTCTTAAAATAAACTCAATTGAAAGGCTCAGAGTTTTAAACAGATACGACGCTGAAAACATAACCGAGGAGCTTTTTGAAACAGCGGTTAAAACTGTTTTTTCAGAGCCTCAGACCGATTTAACCTATAAGGAGCCGAAGCTTGATGGCAGCGTTGTTTTTGCAGTTGAATATCTGCCGGGTCAGTTCGACCAGAGAGCCGATTCTGCTGCTCAGTGCATTCAGCTCATTTCCTGCGGTGACAGACCGACCGTTCGCGCAGCAAAGGTTTATGCTTTATACGGTGATTTAAAGGAAAGCGAAATTCAGGCTATAAAGAAATATGTTATCAATCCTGTTGATTCGCGCGAGGCGTCTTTAGAGCTTCCCGAAACCCTCAACATACCTTTTGATATGCCCGAAAGCGTTGCCGTTATGGAGGGCTTTAACGAGCTTGATGAAAACGGCTTACAGGGAATGATTGACGAGCTTGGACTTGCAATGGACCTTGGTGATATTAAATTCTTTCAGCAGTATTTTATCTCTGAAAAAAGAAATCCGACCATAACGGAAATCAGAATGGCTGACACATATTGGAGCGACCACTGTCGCCACACAACCTTCTTAACCGTTATTGATTCCGTTTCCTTTGATGACGAGCTTGTTCAGAGCGCATATAATGATTACCTTGAAACAAGAAAGGCTCTCGGCAAAACCTCGCCGATATGCCTTATGGATATTGCAACCGTTGCCGCAAAAGCACTTAAAGCAGACGGCAGATTAACGGGACTTGATGAATCCGATGAGATTAATGCCTGTACGGTTAAGATTAAGGTTAACGTTGACGGAAAGGAAGAGCCGTGGCTCCTTCTTTTCAAGAATGAAACTCACAACCACCCAACCGAGGTTGAGCCGTTCGGCGGCGCTGCAACCTGCATTGGCGGTGCAATCCGCGACCCGCTTTCAGGCAGGGCATATGTTTACGGCGCAATGCGTGTAACAGGTGCGGCAGACCCGTTGAAGAGCGTTGATGAAACTATTAAGGGCAAGCTTCCCCAGAGAAAAATTGTAACAGGCGCAGCAGCAGGATATTCCTCATACGGCAACCAGATTGGACTTGCAACAGGAATTGTTGACGAGCTTTATCACGATGGATATGCTGCAAAAAGAATGGAAATAGGCGCAGTTGTTGCCGCAGCCCCCGAAGAGAATGTTCGCCGTGAAAAGCCCGTTGCAGGGGATGTTGTTATTCTCCTTGGCGGCGCAACCGGCAGGGACGGTATCGGCGGTGCAACAGGCTCATCAAAGGCGCACACGGTATCCTCGGTTGAAAAGTGCGGTGCCGAGGTTCAGAAGGGAAATGCTCCCGAAGAAAGAAAGCTTCAACGTCTTTTCAGAAGAAAGGACGCCTGCAACCTTATTAAAAAATGCAACGATTTCGGTGCAGGAGGAGTTTCTGTTGCAATCGGTGAGCTTGCCGACGGACTTGAGATAAATCTTGACAAGGTGCCGAAGAAATATGAAGGGCTCGACGGAACCGAACTTGCAATCAGCGAATCACAGGAAAGAATGGCGGTCGTTGTTGACAAAAAGGATGCCGATTCATTTATTGAAATGGCAAAGGAGGAAAACCTCAGCGCAACGCCCGTTGCAGTTGTAACCGATGAGCCCCGCCTTGTTATGAATTGGCACGGCAAAAAAATCGTTGATATGTCGAGAGCTTTCCTTGATTCAAACGGTGCTGAAAAGCATATTGAAATTAAGGCTGCAAAGGCAGAAAATTATAAAAAAGAAATCCCCGAGAGTTTCGGGGAAGGATATAAAGAATTATTATCAGACTTCAATATTTGCTCAAAGAGGGGACTTTCGGAAAGATTCGATTCAACCATAGGCGCAGGAACGGTTATTATGCCCTTCGGCGGCAAAAATCAGCTTACTCCCGCTCAGGCAATGGTGCAAAAGATTTCCGTTGAAAAGAAGCATACGGACACCTGCTCACTTATGGCTTGGGGATATAATCCGTTCATAGCTGAGCAGAGCCCCTACCACGGCGCATATCTTGCCGTTGTTGAAAGCGCTGCGAAGCTTATCGCAACAGGCGCATCCTTCAATCAGGTGTATTTAACTTTCCAGGAATATTTCGAGCATCCCGGAGCGGACGGCAGCCGCTGGGGCAAGCCTCTTTCCGCCCTTCTCGGTGCATATAAGGCTCAGCTCGACCTCGGAATAGGCTCTGTGGGCGGAAAGGATTCAATGAGCGGAAGCTTTGAAGATATTGATGTTCCGCCAACCCTTGTTTCCTTTGCAGTAACAACAGAGAAAACAAAGGATATTGTTTCAAATGATTTCAAAAAAGCAGGCAGCAGGGTTGTTTTGATTTCTCCCGAATATGATGAAAACGCCCTTCCGAAAGCCGAGTCGCTTATTTCTGTTTTCAATAAGGTTAACGCCCTTGTTAAAGAGGGAAAGGCTTATTCGGTTTATACTCCGACCATGGGCGGAGTTGCTGAGGCAGTTTTTAAAATGTGTATCGGAAACGGTTTTGGCTTTAAGTTTTCCGATGAGCTTTCAATGGAAGAGCTCTTCGGCTATAAATACGGCTCCTTCCTTGTTGAAACAGACGATGAAAACGCAGGCAGGCTGATAGGTTCGGTTGAAAGCGGCAGTGAAATTTTATATAAGGGTGAAAAACTTGATATAAACGCTCTTTTATCCGCTTATGAAAATAAACTTGAAAGCGTTTATCCAAGCAGGGCAAAGGCGGATAAAACCGAGGCTCCCGTTATTTCCTATGAAGCAAAGGAAAGGGTTGCTCCTGCAATCAAGTGCGCAAAACCAAAGATTCTTATTCCTGCCTTTCCCGGAACAAACTGCGAATACGATTCTGCAAAGGCTGCTGCCGACGCAGGTCTTGAACCCGAAGTATTTGTTATCAATAATATGAGCAGGGACGGAATTTTAAAGAGCGTTGAAACCTTTGCAAAAAAGGTTGACCAGTCGCAGATAGTCTTTATTCCCGGCGGATTTTCGGGCGGGGATGAGCCCGACGGAAGCGGTAAGTTTATAACTGCGTTTTTCAGAAATGCCAATGTTAAGGAAAGCGTAACCAATCTTCTTGAAAAGCGCGACGGACTTATGGCAGGTATATGCAACGGTTTCCAGGCGCTTATCAAGCTCGGTCTTGTTCCTTTTGGAAAAATTATTGATGCCAATGAAACCTGCCCGACGCTGACCTTCAACACAATCGGCAGGCATCAGTCGAGAATAGTTCGCACCCGAGTTGCATCAAATAAATCGCCCTGGCTTTCAAATACCAAGGTCGGCGAGATATACAATGTTCCGATTTCTCACGGCGAGGGAAGGTTTATCGCAAGCGATGAGCTTCTTCAAAGCCTTATTGAAAACGGTCAGATAGCAACCCAGTATTGCGACCTTGACGAAAACCCGACTCTTGATATTGACTTCAATGTTAACGGTTCCTTTTATGCTGTTGAGGGTATAACCTCTCCCGACGGAAGAGTTCTCGGAAAAATGGGTCACTCTGAGCGTATCGGAAAGGATTTATATAAGAATGTTCCCGGCGAATATGATATGAAAATCTTTAAATCAGCTGTTGATTATTATAAATAAAATTTTACGATTTGCGCCATGCTTTTGCATAAAAAAAGATGCCGAAAGGAGCGTCCGTCATAAAGAAGTTAAGCAGGTAACGATTAGTTGTCGTTACCTGCTCTTTTTATTGTGATCTTTCTACTTGATTACGTCCAATCAATCACAGTGATTTCATATGAGTCATAATCGGGAAGATTATATTCAGATATATCAAATGCCTTTTCCTGTCCAGCATTAATATCATCGACATAATCTGTAGTTCCATAGACAATTCTATTCTCTTTTTTTAGAATTATAGAAACACATGCCGAACTACAATCTTTTGTACTATTATTCTTAACCTTTCCTGTAAAAGCCGTATCATCATACTCGTCTTTTCTATCTTTTGCACCGATAATTTCAAATTCAGATGAAGAGATATGTTCCTCAGAAGCTGTAATTTTATCACCTGATTCTATGCTAAATTCAACCTTATCGGGCACTTCGCCGTTTGTACCTAAAATAGAGCCAAAAGCTTGAGTTTCGCCTGGAGCAATAACATTCATTACTTGATCTTCTGTAGCAACCACTCCGCCTTCTTTATCATAAGCCGTAATAATTATTTTGGTAAACTCATAGATAGCTTTATCATCAGGGTTTTTAATTATTGCGCCCCAATGTACATATTCTCCGTCCTTTGAGATAGTATATCCACTGTCAACAAGTTCCACATCCTTGCTTGCCGCTTCATTTGTTGTTTCTAAAGTCGTTTCGCTATTTTCAGAATTTGGTTTGCTGTTGTTCTGTCCACTACAAGCAGATAATATAAATGTTAATGCCAAAACAACAGTTAATATAAAAGTGTATTTTTTCATAAATAGTTTTTCCTCCATTAATAATAATTTGAGTAAGCGCAAATGATTATAACTGAACATATCACTTCCCTTATAAATAAAAATGCGCAGCTTTAAGCTGCGCCAAAAACGCAATGCTCAAAGCTGCGAAACAAATCTTAACAGAGCTACATAAGCACGTCAAAACTGAGCATGCATTTTTATCTAGGTTGATAAAAATAGCGTGCCTAAAATAGCTCAAATTATTAAGATTTATTTCGCAAGTTAATTTTATCATTATTACAACTATAAGTCAAGAATTATGTCATAGACTGTAGCGAGCATAGGATTTGTAAAGACAAATCCTGAAAAAGAAAAACAGACCGAAAGAGGAGCGGTCTGTTACGAATGAAATATTGCAGGCAATATGAAATAATCTGCAAGAGCAAATTATGAAATATCTCGCTTTGCTCGATGTGAAATTAAATTAATCCAACATATGCCGTAGGCATATTTCATTGCGAAGTAATTTCATATTCTGAAAGATTATTTCATTAATCCGCAAGGATTAATTTAATTGGGAGAACCTTCTTTATAAAGGTTCTCCCAAAGGCATCTTTTTTTATAGGCTTTGTTTCAGTATTTCAACAACTTCATCACGGTTCAAAACCTTATATCCGCCGTCTAAAATGATTGTTGCATCTGCAATTCCTTCAATCATATCTTTTGTTGCTCCAAGGTCTGAAAGGGAAACGGCAACGCCGATTTTTTTCATCCAGTCCGCCATTCTTTCAAGGCCTTCGTTTGCAATCTCGTTTTCCGTTTTACCCTTTGTTTCAACGCCCCAAACCTCTTTTGCAAAGCGAGCAAATTTATGAATACCATAGGGCATAATGTGCTTATAATAGGGAAGCGAAACAGCCGCAAGGGTTAAGCCGTGAGTTGCGTCTGTATAAGCGCCGGCAGCCTGACCGAGCATATGCACCATCCAGTCGGTATCCTTGCCTCTTGAAATGAGTGTGTTGAGCGCCCAGGTTGCGCACCACATAATGTTTGAGCGAGCCTCATAGTCCTCAGGGTTCTCAACTGCAATAAGCGAGCTTTTTATAACCGATTTCATAAGCGCTTCTGAAAGATAATCGCTGGTGTTATCGTCCTCGCCTGAAAAATACTGTTCGCAGATATGGTTGAAAATATCATATATTCCGGCAGTCATCTGCTTTTTGGGAAGCGACATTGTGAATTTCGGGTTAAGAATTGCAAATTTCGGCATAACATTATCACCGAAAACGTGCCCGATTTTAAGCTTTTGCTCGTGGTTGGTTATAACTGCGCCGCCGTTCATTTCCGAGCCTGTTCCTGCCATTGTTAAAACGCAGCCGACCGGAAGAATTTCACATTCTGGCTCTTCAAAACGGATATAGTATTTATCCCATGGGTCGTCGTTGCAGTTAACTGAAACGGAAACAGCCTTTGCATAGTCGCAGCAAGAGCCTCCGCCAACCGCAAGAAGAAAATCAACCTTGTTTTCCCTTGCAATTCTAACGCCTTCATAAAGCTTTTCAACAGTTGGGTTGGGCATAACACCGCCGTCTTCAACAACGGTTTTGCCGTTTTTTTCAAGGATTTCAAGAATTGAATCGTAAATTCCGTTTTTCTTGATTGAACCTCCGCCGTAAATCAGCTGAACGGTTTTGCCGAATTTAGGAAGCTCCTCATTTAAATAATCAAGGGCGTTTTCGCCGAAATAGAGTGCTGTTGGATTGTGGTAACTGAAATTTCCAAGCATAATTATTCCTCCGTATATTTGTTTTTAATTTTTTTATAAGATGCGTAAAGAATTATATAAACAGAGAAAACAAATAAAACGCTGATAAAAATATTAATATGCATATTTTCTCTGAAAATTATCATTAAGATAATGAATAAGAAAGCGAGGGCAAGATTTGAAAGAATGAATTTTCTGCTCGGCTTGCAGCTGCATTTTGCATATCCCTTGAGAGAGAACAAAAACAGATAGTAAAGAACGAGAGAGGCAACAAGAAAAATCATTTTCGGAATTAAGTCAATTTTTTCTTCTCTCATAAATTCAAGGGAAGCTGTTATGTTATTAAGCGCAAATATAATGAAAATATGAATCACCATATAGAGCATTGAATTTTTTGCGTTTTCTCTGTCGATAAGATTATCGTAAACAAAGCCGTAGCTTAAAAAGAGCGCAGCGACGATTAAAAATGCCATAAGCGAGAAATAAATAACGCTGATATTGAATTTTCCGTTGCCGGTGAAATAAGATGAAATTGCAATAATCATTTCGCCGAAGGTGAAAACAACATACAGCATTGCCCTTTCGGTTAAATGCGAAAAATCAATCTGAGAGCCTTCATTATCCTTCTTTCTGCTCAGTGAGGTTAAAACAATTCCGCTGATGATTGCCAGTGCGGAAAAAACTATTCCGAGAACAACATTCGGTATCGCCGCAATAAAAACCAAAGCCGATTCAAAAAGAAGAGCGAAAAGTATTTTTTTAATCGTTTTTATATTAACCGAATTTTCTCTTTGGTTTTTAAGCTCAAAAATATACTGTATTGCAATGTTGATTAAAATTAATCCCCAGGCGATATGGTATTGCGACTGAAAGCGCTGCCAGTGAATTGTTGTTCCCTGGCCGATGAAATAGAGCAGATACATATTAATGAAGAGAAAAATATATTCTCTTGCCCTGTTTTTTCCGAACATATTTATATAAAAGGTTGAAAAATTCCAAATCTGAATAACCGCAAGCGTGCAGAGAACATAAGCAAAAAACGCCTTTGCCTCAACAAATCCGCCTTCAAAATGATGCAGCAGGGAATTGTTCCTTCCGATTATATAAACAAAGATTAAATCATATATAAGTTCGATATATTCAACCTTTTTTTCTTTCTTTTCCATTAACTCGTTAAGCATTCTATCCTCCCTGATTATGCGTTGTTTTGTAAATTATACCACATATGTTGCAATTTGTATAGAAAACTTTTTAATAAATAGTATTGACATTCGCTTTTTTGTATGCTATATTAGTTAATGGTTAGCGGCGGCTAACTTAAATTTTGCCATATCGGTTAGCTTACGCTAATCGTTCATCAACTTCCTTCCATTATTTATTTCATATCATATTCATATTAATATTTAAGTTAGCCGCGCGTTAATGATAAGGAGAAAAAATGAAGAAAATAACACTTAAAATAGACGGAATGATGTGCGGAATGTGTGAGGCGCACATTAATGACACCATAAGAAAAGCATATCCAAATGCCAAGAAGGTTAAATCCTCGCATAAAAAGGGCGAAACAAGCTTTTTGCTTGATGAAGATGCTAACGAAGAAAAGCTTAAAGCGGCAATTAACGAAACGGGATATGAATTTAAGGGAATGAAAACCGAAGATTCAGACTGTCGACAAAGGGCATAACCACGCCGAATAAATATAATTTTAGCAGTTGCTCGTAGGGGGCGGATATTATCCGCCCGACATTAATACAACGACTTATACCATATAAAAATCCTTGCAAACATCGAATTTGCAAGGATTTTGGTGTTTTTCGCTTTTTGCTCGGGGGCGGTACCATCGTACAGCTCCCGCTCGCAAGAAAACGAAATTCTGCACCTTTCTCGAAAGTCTGACAGCGTGTAGACTTTGTTATTTAGGTTTGTCTACACGCTGAAATTTCTATGATTTATCATAGAAATTTTTTATTTTAATGATATAATAAAAGCGGTGATATTATGAATCAGAGTGAAAGAAGATTATTTTTAATAAAATACCTTCTCGGTGAAAATGAAAACTATAAAAAAATGCAAATCCCCAAAAACGAAGAGGAACAGTTTAAACTCTATCGCAGCCTTGTTAATGTTCGGATGCCATATCCGATAGATGAAGATTATCTTAAGGTTGAGGATGAATTTTTAAAGGAAGAAATTGAAAAAAGGGGAGTAACTCATCTTTCGGATTTATCCGAAATTCAAAAGGATATTTATCTCTGGAAAGGGGATATAACAACCCTTGATGCCGATGCAATCGTTAATGCAGCAAATTCGCAAATGCTTGGCTGCTTTTCTCCCTGCCATGCCTGCATTGATAACTGCATTCATACCTTTGCAGGCGTTCGCCTTCGCCTTAAATGCAACGAGCTTATGACTGCTCAGGGTCACAGTGAGCCAACGGGATTGGCAAAAATAACCCCGGCATATAATCTTCCGAGTAAGTATGTTATCCACACGGTCGGTCCGATTATAAGCGGAGTGCTTTGGGAAAGGGACAAAGAGCTTCTTGCCTCGTGTTACAAAGAATGTTTAAAAGCAGCCGATGAAAAGAATTTAAAAAGCATTGCGTTTTGTTGCATTTCAACGGGCGTTTTTCGTTTTCCGAATGAAGAGGCGGCAAAAATTGCAGTTAAAACCGTTAAGGAATACAAGGCAGAGACAAAAAGCAGCATTAAGGTTATTTTCAATGTTTTCGGCGAAAAG
>JAFUZY010000013.1 GCA_017476375.1 Eubacterium sp. | reverse complement strand
TCCATTTTTACAACAATTACAGAATCCAATACAAAACAAAACTGACACCCTTGGAACAAAGATGTCAGTTTGTTGCTTAAATCTTAATATTCTACCTTGGTAGTCTGTTTTTGTGCTGTCTGCACAATATGGGGCAGTTCAATCGACTGTCTCAGATTATTTTATACATCTTGGACGCGTCCTCTTTAAGGGCGTGTTCATTTATTTCAAGAACCTCGAAGGAACGGCTGTTTTGAGAGAGATTAACGGTTATTTTATCGCCGACCTTAACATTATATGAAGCTCTGGCAGGCTTGCCGTTAACCTCAATTCTTCCTGCGTCGCAGGCTTCGTTTGCAATCGTTCTTCTTTTTATTATTCTTGAAACCTTAAGAAATTTATCAAGTCTCATATTCTCTCCGAAAAAACGGGGTTGCCCAATGCAACCCCGTTTGAAAAGTTATTTCAATTATTTAACAGCATCCTTGAGAGCCTTGCCTGCCTTGAATGCAGGAGCCTTTGATGCAGGAATTGAAAGCTTTTCGCCTGTGCGTGGGTTGAGACCTGTGCGAGCTGCGCGAGTCTTAACTTCAAATGTACCGAAACCAACAAGAGAAACCTTGTCGCCGTCAGCAAGAGCGTCGGTGATAGAAGCGATAACTGCAGATACAGCTGCTTCAGCGTCTTTCTTTGAAATTTCTGCTTTTGCAGCAACTGCTGCTACGAGATCAGTTTTGTTCATAATAAATCCTCCGTTGCGATTTAATCGCATTTTTTTATTTTCTTAGCTCTGTCCCACAAAGCGTCAAGCTCTTCTATTGAAGAATTCTTCATATCAACGCCGTTTTCATTTGCAAGCATTTCAACAATTTTAAATCTTTCAAGAAACTTATCAGTTGCAGAGGTTAACGCCTCTTCACTGTCAACCTTCAGAAAGCGCGAAATGTTTACACATGAAAACAAAACATCGCCGAATTCATCTTCAATTTCGGATTTAACACCGTGGTCTAAAGCTATTTTTAACTCATTAATTTCTTCATCAAGCTTATCAAAAGCACCCTGAACATCGTTCCAGTCGAAACCGACCTTGGCTGCTTTATGCTGGATTTTCTGCGCTCTCATAAGCGCCGGCAATTCCCTTGGAACACTGAGCATACTCTCGCTCTGAAGCTTGGTTCCCTTTGATTTTGCTTTGGCTTTTTCCCAGGAGGAAAGCGCCTCTTCCTCGTTTTTCGCAATATCATCGCCGAAAACATGGGGATGGCGAATAACAAGCTTTTTAACAATATCGTTTGCAATATCGTTGAAATCAAAGGTTCCCTTTTCGCTCTCCATTTGGGCATGAAGGGCAACCTGAAGCAAAACATCTCCGAGCTCTTCTTTGAGCATATCGGGATTTTCTTTATTTATCGCTTCAATAACCTCATATGTTTCTTCTATAAAATTCTTTTTTATAGATTCGTGGGTCTGTTCCCTGTCCCACGGACAGCCGTCGGGAGCGCGAAGGACTCTGACTATTAAAATCAAATCCGAAATATCGTATTTATCCTTTATTTCAAAATCAACAGACATAGAATCCTCTCAAATGAATAATTAACTACTAAAAATATACTATATTTTTCCTGAAAAATCAAGTATTTAAGCCATTTTTTTTACTACTGAATACACAAAATATCTCGTTAAATCTAAGCACTTTCAACAAAAAGCACAATATACAGTAAATCAGACCGAAAACGGCAGCTTTCGTCAATAAATTGGTCAAAGCATTTGAAGAAGATATTATGAATTTATATAAATAATTTGAAATAAAATATGAAATTATGCCCCCGAGCAGAGGAAGAACGAAGGTTTTTATCTTACTGATTTTGATTTTACAGAGATTTTTAACAATTTTATAATTCCAGATAAACATCAGCGAATAGCCGGCAGCACCTGAAATAACATTTCCAAAAAGGATATAATCCTCATTGCTCACAAGTAGTATATTTAAAATTACCCTTATTATTCCCGAAACTACATAGGGCGCTATTGATTTTTTTGCATTTCCCGTAGCCTGAACGCAAAAAACAGCAGTTCCCGCAAGCGAATAGAACGGAACCGAAAGCGAAAACCACCTGATAAGCTCGTTGCAGGAAATAACAATATCGGGCGCGCTTCTGCCGTAAAACAGGCTGAGTATTTCCTCTGAGCAAAGAGCAATAGCCATTCCTCCTGCCAAGGATATTAAGAAAGTATATTTATAAACAGAATTAATAAGCTGGGTTAAATGCTCGTTATTCCCTGATTCAAACGCAGAGCTAACCGCAGGAACGGCGCAGACGCCGAGCGCCATCGTTATCCCCGGAACAAGATTTTTAAAATCAACAGCACTTGAAAGAACACCGTAAACATATGAAGAAACATCCTCGCCGACTGTTTCTGCCAGCTTAAGGCTTTCGGAATACACCGCCCTTAAATCCTCTGTGCTGATTAACGACAGAGCCATCTGAACGCTTGCGGTATCAAGAAACTGAAAAACGCTTTGAACTGCGCAGCTTATCATTATCGGAAAGGAAAAAGACAAAAGCTCTTTTTGATAGTTATTTTCGCCGTATTTTGTTTGTTCAGACAGTATCGGCTTGTTGATTTTATGATAGATAACAACATAAACAAGGCTCAAAAGACAACCGAAGGTCACCCCGAGCATTGCGGCGGCAGAGGTTATTGGATAAATAAGCGCAAACGCTTCTTTTTCATCAGCTGCGCTCCTTGTTAAAACCAATCCCGTTTCAAGATATGAATTATAAAGGTAATTCATTGTAAGTCTTGCAAAAATCAATCCGAAAACCATCTTAAAGGCTGCTTCAATAGTTTGCGAGACGGCAGTCGGCTTCATATTCATAAAGCCCTCGTAATATCCCCTGTATGATGACGCAAGTGCGGAAAAGAGAATTGACGGAGCAAGAACCAGAACCGAAAGCAGACTTTTCGGCGATGATGCAATCAGATTGCAATATGGCTTTGAGGCAACAAGAATAACCGCCATTCCGATTAATCCGACTTTTAAGAAAAGCTTATCGGCTGCTCCTTTAAGAAGAAAGAGAGCCTTTTTGTTCCCTGCGGCGTTATATTTTCCCGTAACGGATGACAGAGCAATGGGAAATGCGCCCATTATAAGAACATGGAAAGGCATATAGAGATTATATGCAGCCGCGTAATATCCCCTTCCGACTGCGCCGATGAATGCAGTCAGAGGAATTTTATAAACCGCCCCGATTATTTTAACGATAACTGATGTTAGAAGTAGCAAAAATGCAGAGGAAAGGTATTTTGATTTAAGATTCACATTATCACCGCAAAAAAATAAAGCAATGCAGTGCATTGCTTTAAAATCATTTATTATTTTGAGTCAACTACCTCGGCATCAACATCTATATCTGCGCTTTCGCTGTTTTTTCTTGCATCGCGACGGGCTTCCCTTTTTGAAAAAGTTTCAAAAAGTGCGTCGCCAAGCTCGCTAAGCTCTGCTTCAAGAATCTCTGCTCTTGACTTATGAAGCTGAATCTCCTGAATTTTTGCCTGAATTGCTTCCTCGTCAACCTCTTCGCCCGAATAAGCGTCGAACTGAAGCTTTCCAAAAGCTTCGTAAGCCTTATTCAGCTTTGTTTTTGAATCAAGCAGTTCAATTCTTTTTTTAGAAACTTCAAGTCTTTCTGCGCTTCTCTTGGTTGCCTGCTCGGCGTAGTTTTTAGTCTTTGTTAAAACCTCTTCAAAATTTCCGTGTTTCGCGCTGTTTAAAACATGGTCAACACCTGAAAAGATATCATTAAGATTTTTCATGTGAATCACCTCTCTGATACCATTATATTACAATCTGTTGAATAATGCAATACAAAACGCAATAATCCTTTAAACATTCAATAAGCATAAACTAAAGCAATACCTGATAATTACTATGAAGAAAACAGTTCAAATATGATGATTGAATATTTCGGTAACGTAAATAAGCGTTTCCCGAAATTCTTATACAACTGTTTGAGCGAAGCAAGTAAATCGAAACGCCGAAGGCATTTCGCGATTAAATTTGAGCAAAGCACAAATTTAATTAATTCACATTGCGCAGCAATATTTCACAACGAAGTTATTTCACTGTTAAGTTATAAAAATCAACTATCCCCTGTTTTTTAGCTAAAACATTTTCAAAATTATTTATGTATTCATATGGATATTTATAGTTATAAATTCTTTCTATATGATTATCGCTCTGCCTTTTAAGTTTGGTAACACCGCCTGCACCTGCGGCAAAAACACTGTGAGTTTCATCCATCATAAAAATATTATACAGGCATTCAAACCCTTCTTTTGCATAGCCCGTGTTTTCGAGATTACCGAGGGATTTGCTCTGGCGATACATATAATAGGGATTATATCCGTTTTCTTTCAGCTCGGTATATGCAAAATCAATCATAGCCACTGTTTCGTTCTTTTTTGAAACATCAAAAAGCATGTTTTCCGTTACAAGAAAAGCACCGCTTTTTAGCGAAAGATTATGAACGGTTACGCTTGCACATCCAAGCTCTTCTGCTGTTTTCACACTGTTTTTAAAGGAATTAAGATTATCATTACTCAGCCCTGCAATTAAATCGGTGTTGATATTTTTAAAGCCAAGCTTCTTTGCGATTTCAAAGGCTTCAAAGGTTTTTGCAACGCTATGCTTTCTGCCCACTGCTTTAAGAACGTTATCATTAAAGCTCTGAGCATTTATGCTGATTCGCTGAACGCGGTGTTTTAAAAGCGCAGAAAGCTTTTCTTCGGTTATCGTATCGGGTCTGCCTGCTTCAACTGTAAGTTCCCTTAATGTGCTTAAATCAAAACTATTCTCAATGCAGCTTAAAACTCTTTCAAGCTGAGAAGCTGAAAGCGTTGTCGGCGTTCCTCCTCCGAAGTAGACCGTTTCAAGCCTGAGCCCGAGTTCATTTACTTTTCTTCCTATTTCTTCAAGTTCTTTGCAAAGAAGAGCTGTATAGGGTTCAAGAAGGTCTTTTGCATTCTCTATACTATGGGAAACAAAGGAACAATACGAACATCTTGAGGGACAGAAAGGAATTGAAACATAAAGCGAAAAGGAGTTTTCGCCCGATAATGAAATAACCCTGTTCTCCCTTTCCATAACCTCATTAGCAAGGGCAATTTTCTTTTCTTCAACTAAATCTTCTCTGAAAAGCTCGGCTGCCTTCTCGCTTCCGAGTTTATCCGTTCTCGCGTGCATAAGCCTTGCAGGGCGAACACCGTAGAGTATTCCCCAAGGCGGTCTGAAAGAAGTTAACTCGCTAAGCGCCTCATAAAGCAAAACGGATATGCAATGCTGCGTATCCTCGTTTTGTTTTTTTATTCTGTTTTTGCTAAGGCTCTTATCGCCAAGTTTAATATCTGCAAATGCAGTATTGTTTTCAAACCTTGTTTCAACAATTATACCGTCGCCCCCGTCCCCTAATTTTGCAAGAGGGAAAAAGGTTAATGCAATTTTCTCGGTCTGATAAGAACAATCGTGGTTAATGTTTTTTATAATCATAGCAGTTTCATATAGGGGTTGTTTTTGCGTTCAAAATCAAGGGTAGAGGTTTCATCATGCCCCGTCATAACCTTGAAGTTGCCGTCAAGGTTTTTTAGTTTTTTTAGTGAGCTGAGCATTTCGGAATCTGAGCCGCCGGGAAAATCCGTTCTGCCGCATGAGCAATAAAACAGCGTATCGCCTGAAAAGAGATAATCCCCTGAAATAAAGCAAACGCTGCCCTTTGTGTGTCCGGGGGTTGAAATAACCTTAATCTCTGTTTCTCCGAGAGTGATAACATCGCCGTCTTTAATGATTATATCTGCTTCAACATCATTCTGCGGCTCACCGCAAAAATATGCAAGAGAAAGCCTTCCCGATGAGAGCATAGCCTCATCCTCAGCAGAAATTGCAACCTTGCAGGAATACTTTTCCTTAACCTCTTTTGCGCCGATTATGTGGTCGAAATGTCCGTGAGTTAAAAGGATGTATTCAAGCTCTGTTTCGCCAATTAAATCAATCATTTTCTGATTAAATACCGTGCAGTCAACAAGCGCTGATTTATTAGTTTTTTCATCAACAATCAAATAACAGTTGTTATTCATATTGCCGAATACCGAATGTTTAACTATCATAACCATCTATTAATCGGGCGTGGGCAAAGCCCACCCTTAATTCATCATTCATAATTCATCATTCATAATTACTATAATTCTTGAGAATCAAGAATTATAGTAACCGGTCCGTCGTTAATCAGATGCACCTGCATATCTGCGCCGAATTCACCGGTTTCAACCTTCTTGATTCCTGCCTTCTTCATACCTTCAATGAAGTATTCATATAGCGGAATTGCTTCACTCGGTGCGGCTGCATTCGTGAACGAAGGGCGCCTTCCGTGGGAACAATCGGCTGCAAGAGTAAACTGCGAGATAACAAGAGCTTCACCGTCAACATCAAGGCAGGATAAATTCATTTTTCCGTTTTCATCCTCAAAAACTCTGAGAAAAGGAACCTTTTTGAGAAGTTTATCAGCATCCTCCTTGGTATCCCCCTCAACAACGCCGAGGAGAATCATAAAGCCCTGATTAATCTCGCCGACTGTTTTTTCATCAATATCAACTTTTGAGCATTTAACTCTTTGAATAACTGCTTTCATAATAATTCCTTGTATAATTTAAATTGAAAGTTGAAAATTGAAAATTTCGGGCGGGACACCCACACCCATTATAATAGCCGTCTGCAAGACCATTAATTTTCCATTTTCCATTCTCAATTTTCCATTCTTATAGTTCAGATCTTTCGATTAAGTAGACTCCCTTGATTTTTCTGAGCATCTTGATAACAGCCTCAAGATGTTCTTTTCCGTTTACGGCAATAGTTAGATTTGTTACGCAGTTGCCGTCGTTTATCGGGCGTGCGCTTATTGCGTGAATTTTTATGTGAGCGCCTGCAAGCGCCGTTGTTATATCAAGCAAAACTCCGTCGCGGTTGATTGCATAAATATTGATTGTTGAGCGCGCCTCAATCTTAATATTATTATTCCAGTATGCATTAACCCAGCGTTCAGGCTCCTGAGAGGCTGCAATATCAACCGGAACATTTTTGCATTCCCTTCTGTGAATGGTTATGCCGTGGCCCCTTGTTATGAAGCCGATAACATCCTCGCCGGGCAGAGGGTTGCAGCATTTACCCATATTAATGGGACTGTTATCAAAGCCTTCAACGATAATTCCGCCTGTTGCTTTTGATGTTTTATTGATTTTTTCAATCGTTTCGCTAATCGACTGAGTTTCTTCCTCCTTGGGCTTCCAGTTGCGGTTATATTCATCCTTGATACCGGGAATAAGTCTGCCAAGCTGGATTCCGCCGTAGCCGATTGCAGCATAAAAATCATCAACGGTTGTAAGCCGTGAACGCTCTGCAAGCTTTAAAACAAATTTTTCGTAGTTTTCTTCATCAAGGCGGATGTAGTTTCTCTTGAATTCCCTATCAAGCTCGTTTCTTCCCTGAATAATATTTTCTTCACGCTTTTCGTGTTTGAACCATGCGCGGATTTTTGAACGAGCCTGACCGGTTTTCGCAATATTAAGCCAATCTCTTGAAGGTCCTTTATCCTGCTGCTTCGAGGTTATTATTTCAACAACCTGACCCGTTTTAACAACCGTGTCAAGCGGAACAATCCTTCCGTTGATTTTAGCCCCCGTCATCTTATTTCCGACAGCGGAATGAATTGCATACGCAAAATCAATAACAGTTGAACCCCTCGGCAGACTCTTAACATCGCCCCTCGGAGTTAAAACATATATTTCATCCATCGAAAGGTCGCCCTTGATGGTTGAAATAAGCTCTGCGCCGTTATCGGCATTATCATTTTCAATAACATTATTAATCCACTGAAGCTGGGCGTCAAGGCTATCCTTTCCGCTCTTTCCGAGTTTGTATTTCCAGTGGGCTGCGATACCGTATTCGGCAGTTCTGTGCATTTCAAAGGTTCTTATCTGAACTTCAAAAGGAATACCTTTTTTTGAAAGAACTGTTGTGTGAAGCGACTGATAAAGGTTTGGCTTTGGCATTGAGATATAATCCTTGAATCTTCCCGGAAGCGGAGTAAACATATCATGGATTATTCCGAGCGCATTATAACAGTCACGAACGTTCTCAACAATTATTCTGACTGCGTAAATATCATAAATCTCATCAATGCTTTTGCCTTTGATATAAACCTTTCTGAAAATGCCGTGAACGGATTTCACCCTTGAGGTTATTTTAACTTTATCCATTATCGGCTCAAGCTTTTCACTTATCTGTTTTTTAATATCGGTTAAAAACTCAACGCCCTCTTCCGTTTTCATTGAAAGTGAGTTTTCAATTTCCTCGTAGGCAATCGGGTCGAGATAGCGGATTGCAAGGTCCTCGAGCTCCTCCTTGAACTGACGGATACCAAGCCTGTGAGCTATCGGCGCATATATTTCAAGAGTTTCAAGCGATTTTTCGCGTTGTTTATATTTCGGCATATGCTCGAGCGTTCGCATATTATGAAGTCTGTCGGCAAGCTTGATAATGATAACGCGAACGTCCTGGTTCATTGCGATAAACATTTTTCTTATGTTTTCCGCCTGAACCTCCTCCCTCGTTGAAAGAGGAATCTGACCGAGCTTTGTAACCCCGTCAACAAGCAGCCCGACATCGTCGCCGAATTCTTTTGAAATACTTTCAATAGTATATTCGGTATCTTCAACAACATCGTGAAGAAGGGCAGCAATTATACATTCGCTGTCCATTCCCATATCAAAAAGAATTTTTGCAACTGCAACGGGGTGCATTATATAGGGCTCGCCGCTTCTTCTGCGCTGGTCTTTATGCGCTTCTTTGGCGAGCTGATACGCTTTTTTTATTCTTTCACTGTCGTATGAAGGATTATCTTTAACCTTTTCAAAAAAATCATCAAAATGGTCGTTATATTCCTCATTAATTATTTCGTTACTCAATATCCATTCGCTCCCTTAAGGATTTTAAAACTGCTGTATCTTCAAGATTTACCTTTTGTTTTATATCATTCATCTTTATTTCATCGCCTAAAACGCTCACGAGCCCCGATTCCTCAAAGGCTTTTATAGCAAAGTTCAGCTGAGAAAAGCTCAATTTATCCTGCAGTCTGAAATAAAGATTTTCGATTCCGAATTTATATCCCCTGTTTGCAGAGAGATAGCGATACACCTCAGCGCAGATGTTTCTCGAGGGATAAAGACTTTCATCCGCCTTGCCGAGCCTAAGATAAAGCTCATATGCGTTTTTCTCTTTAAAATATTTTTCTTCATCCAAGGAACTGAGTCTTATGTCAACTGCCTGAACGGAAAGATAATGCTTTCCGTTAAAGAAATTATCCGAAACTCTCACCGCAGCATCAAGATAATCCCCGTTTGAATAGGGAAACTCATCATACGGCGAGGAAAACTTAACAACACGGATGATTTTTCCTCTTTTTTCAAGCTCCATTCTTATATGCTTGCCCTCACTCATCGGGGAGACGCTTATAAGCTTCATTTTATTTAATCCGAAAACTGCCTGAGGATTGGCTGCGCCGTATGGCTCAAGAACGCTTAAGCTGTTAACTAAATCAAGGCTGAGATAAAACGGAGAAAGCATTGAATCAACAGTCAGCGTCTGAACAGGCATTATTTCAAAATTATTCAGGGCATATTCATTAATATGTTGCGTAAAAGCTTCTATGTTTTCTTTTTTAAGAGTTACGCCTGCAGCCAGCGGATGACCGCCGAACTGAATTATATCATCGGTGCAGGCGTTTATTGCCTCAAAAATATTGAAGCCTTCAACCGACCTCGCCGAGCCTCTTGCAATACCGTTTTCATCAATGCCGATAATAATCGCAGGTTTTGAATACTTTTCAACAATGTGGCTTGCAACAATACCGACAACGCCCTGATGATACCCCTCGCCTGCTATAACAACAACCCTGTTTAAAACAAGAGCAGGGTTTTCTGCAGCCTTAAGATTAACATCTTCAAGAATTCGCATTTCCTCTTTCTGACGATTTGTGTTTTCGCCGAGAAGCTCCTTGAATCTTTCTGAGCATTCAACATAATCATCGCTGATTAGAAACTCAAGCGCTGAATTTGCGTGGGTCATTCTGCCGACAGCGTTTATTTTCGGGCAGAGTTGAAAAGCAATGTCGTTTGCAGAGTAAACCTTATCGGCGTTAATATCCTTAAAGGCTTTAATCGGCGGTTTCGGATTGGTGTTTATTCTCTTTAGCCCTTCACGAACAAAAACCCTGTTTTCGTTAACGAGAGGAACAACGTCTCCGATTGTTCCGATTGCAACCAAGTCGATATATTCATCAATAAGTTTATCTATGTTTCCGCCTTCCAACGCACATATAAGTTTGAAGGCAACACCGGCGCCGCAGTATTCGCAAAATTCAAGATGGTTATCCTTCCTGTGGGGATTAACAACCGCCTCGGCTTTCGGAAGCGACTGTGACGGCTGATGATGGTCGGTTACAACGAGCTTCATTCCGAGCGAATAGATGTAATCTGCTTCCTCGATAGCGCTTATTCCGTTGTCAACGGTTATAATCAGCGAGGTGTTTTTGCTCTTTATTTCATCAATGGCGTTGAGGTTTAAGCCGTAGCCTTCGCCCTCCCTGCTCGGAATATAGTGAAAAACATCTGCGCCCCTGCTTTTAAGATATAAAAGCATAATTGCAGTTGATGTTACTCCGTCGCAATCGTAGTCACCGAAAATACAGATTTTTTCATTGTTTTCAAGCGATGAATTTATAGTTTCAACAGCCTCTTTCATATCCTTGAAATCAAACGGCGAAACGAGCTTAACCTCTTCTGATATAAAATCAGAAAACGCAAGCTCTGAATCAATGCCTCTTGCAACAAGAAGATAAGCAATAAATGGGTCTATATTGAATTTTTCGCTAAAGTCATTTGCCAAAGCCCTGTCAGCTTTTCGCAAAACCCATTTTTTGTGTGCCATTATGAATTCTTATCCACCTTGTGAAATTTCTTAAGATTGCCGGCTTTCTGCGCCCGTCTTTCAAGCTCTGCTTCAACATCCTCAATTGTTATATCCTGATACGCCATTAAAACAAGCGTGTGATAAAGCAAATCGCAGATTTCGCCAACGGTATCTTCATTTTTATTGTTCTTTGCGGCGATAATCACTTCAGCGGATTCCTCGCCGATTTTTTTCAGTATTTTATCTATTCCCTGATCAAAGAGATAGCTGGTGTATGAGCCTTCGGCTTTAGCCTCTCTTCTCTCTAAAATAGTTTGATAGTCGTTTCTGATATAGTCCATAATTAGTCCTCAATCTTGTTTGTTAAACTCAATATCGTTAAAGAAACAGGAATGATTTCCCGTGTGACAGGCGGCGCCCGTCTGAATAACCTCGATGAGCAGTGTGTCGTCATCACAGTCGCCCTTAATTGAAACAATCTTCTGAAAATGCCCCGAGGTTGCGCCCTTGTTCCAGAGTTCCTGCCTTGAACGGGAATAAAACCAGGTGTAGCCCGTTTCAAGAGTTTTTTTAAGCGACTCCTCGTTCATATACGCAAGCATCAAGACCTCGTTGCTTCCCGTTTCCTGAACGATTGCAGGAATTAAATCACCCTTTTTAAAATACTTTTTAACATCAATCATCTGCAAACCTCAATAGCTTCTTTCAAATCAAGTGTTCCCTTGTATATCGACTTTCCGCAGATTGCGCCATACATTTCTTTATCCTTTAGCGCAATAATATCGCCGATATTCGTTACTCCTCCCGAGGCAATAATATTGCAGGAAACGGCATTATTAAGCTCGCTGAGCTGCTCAATATTCGGACCGCTTAAGGTTCCGTCTTTTGAAATATCGGTGTAAATAATATTCTTAACGCCCATTTCCTCCATCTGCCTTGCAAGGTCGATGAAATAGACCTTAGAGCTTTGCGTCCAGCCCTCCGCAGCAGCATAGCCATTTTTAGCGTCTATTCCGACCGCAATCAAATCCTTGAACTCATTAACTGCCTGTCTGACAAGCTCGGGATTTTTTAAAGCAACCGAGCCGAGAATAATTCTACTTATGCCGTTTTGGGCATAAAACTCAATATCCTCAAGCGTTCTTATTCCGCCGCCAACCTCAACCTTAAGACCCGTGTTTTTTGCAACGGAAAGAAAAACCTCGCTGTTAACTCGTTTCTTTTGAAGCGAACCGTCAAGGTCAACCATATGTATCCAGTCAGCACCTGCGTTTTCAAAACTTTTTGCTGTTTCAAGCGCGTTTTCGGCAACCTGCTCGGCAGTTTTGAAATCACCCTTAAAAAGTCTGACCGGCTTGCCGTCAATTATATCAATTGCAGGAAGAATAATCATAGTTTACTCCTATTTAACGATAAACACTTAAAAAATTACGAATTACGAATTACGAGTTACGAATTTTGGTTACTCGGCTTCGCCTTAAACAATAATTTTGAATTCTTAATATTAAAAAATCATTTCATTTTTACTCTCTGATGTTTTTATTATGCTGCTAATAATTCTATATAATTCTTTTGCATCAGCATACACTGAATTATAAGCGTTTTGATCAATATAGTCAGTTCTGTGCAATAATTCTAACCAATACATTGTTTCAGACAGTTCTTTTCTTGAAATAGACATTTTTGAAATAAAATCGCTGTTGCTTTGAGCATTTTGTGATTCTGCAATATTGGCTCCAACACTTGTTCCGCTTCTGAGCAGTTGTTTGGATAAAATATATTCTTTTTTCTCTTTTTGAAGATACTTATAAAGATTGACAATCCTTACTGCAAAATTCAAACTTTTATCAACAACAATATTTTCCATATTTCTCCTTACTATAATCGGGTGCGGGTGTCCCGCCCTCAATTCGTAATTCGTAATTCGTAACTCGTAATTCTCTAAAGAATCCCTTTTGTAGATAATGTAGTTCCGTCTGAGTTTGGCTCTAAGGCAAGAGCAAGCGCATGCGCCACTGCCTTGAAGATTGCTTCAATCTGGTGGTGAGCATTATTGCCATAGGGAACATTTATATGAAGGGTTATTCCGGAATTCATTGCAAACGCACGCCAGAATTCCTCGCAGACTGCGGTTTCAAAATCGCCGCATAGCTCCTGCTCAAATTTCGCATAGAAAACAAGGAAGGGTCTGTTTGAAATATCGAGCGAAACATTCGCAAGCGCGTCGTCCATCGGTATTGAGAAAAAGCCGTATCTTTTTATTCCCGAAAAGGCGCCGAGAGCTTCTTTAAATGCGGTTCCGAGAACTATTCCCGTATCCTCGGCAGTGTGATGGGTGTCAACCTCAAGGTCGCCCACTACATTAAGCTTCAGTCCGAATCCTGCATGGTAGGCAAAGGCGTTGAGCATATGGTCGAAAAAGCCGATGCCTGTTTTTATTTCAACCTTACCCCCGTCGAGGCAAAGCTCAGCCTTTATCTGCGTTTCTTTGGTATTTCTTTCAATAACTGCGCTTCTCATTTTTTCACTTCCTTATTCAAATCTGACTTTAATTGAGTTTGCGTGTGCCGTAAGTCCTTCTGTTTCGGCAAGCTTTATAATATCGTCTTTTGCGTTTCTCAGCTCGTTGCAGGTATAGTAAATAAACGATGATTTTTTAATAAAGCTGTCAACCGAAAGGGGTGAGAAAAATCTTGCAGTACCCGATGTAGGAAGAACGTGATTAGGACCTGCATAGTAATCTCCGAGCGGTTCGGGAGACCAGTTTCCGAGGAAAACAGAGCCGGCATTATCAATTCTGCCGATATATTTAAGCGGTTCGGAAATACAGAGTTCAAGATGCTCGGGAGCAAGCTCGTTTGCAAATCTTATCGCCTGTTGAATATCCTCGCAAACAATTATTTCGCCGAATTTATCAAGCGATTCTTTGATTATATCTTTTCTTTCAAGAGTTTTTATCTGTTTTTCAATTTCATGAAGAGTTGATTTAGCAAGGTCGCCTGAGGTTGAAAGAAGAATTGCAGAGGCAAGTTTGTCGTGTTCTGCCTGACTCATAAGGTCTGCCGCAAGAAATGCAGGGTCGGCAGTTTTATCTGCAACAATAAGAATTTCACTCGGACCTGCAACCATATCTATATCAACAATTCCGTAAAGCAGTCTTTTAGCCGTTGCAACAAAGATGTTACCCGGACCAACAATTTTATCAACCTTGGGTATGGTTTCGGTTCCGTATGCAAGAGCAGCAATCGCCTGCGCTCCGCCAACGAGGAAAACCTTATCAACCCCGGCAATGGCAGCTGCAGCCATTATGCTTGGATTCGGGTTGCCGTCTTTTCCCGGAGGAGTTACCATTATAATTTCCTTAACACCTGCAATTCTTGCAGGAATTGCATTCATTAAAACAGATGACGGATAAGCGGCAGTTCCGCCCGGAACATAGATTCCGACTCTTTCAAGTCCTCTTACCCTCTGACCCATAATGACGCCGTTTTCCTTCGTTGTCATCCAGGATTGCTGAAGCTGACGGCTGTGGAAATCATAAATATTTTTCTTTGCATTTTCAAGTGCGGTTCTGAAGGAAGCGTCAACCGTTTCAAGATAGGCGTTAAGCTCTTCCTTTTCAACAACGGTTTTCTTGGGAACGCCGCCGTCGAAACGAACAGTATATTCCCTGACAGCCTCGTCGCCGCCTTCTTTAACTCCCTTGATTATAGTTGAAACTCTTTTAACAGTTTTATTGTCTGTTTCCTGCGAGCGCTTTTTAAGTTTTTCAATAAGCGCATATTCAACTTTTCCGTTAGCTTTTGTTATTTTCATAATCAATTCTCCTACACCTTGGCGGCAAGCTCCAAATCATTTAAAAATGCTTCAATCTCTTTTTTTCTGAGTTTCATTGAAGCCATATTAACAATAACTCTCGCCGAAATCGGGCTTATTTCATCAACAACAACAAGTCCGTTTTCTTTGAGTGTTGAGCCTGTTTCAACAATATCAACAATTCCGTCTGCAAGACCGAGAAGCGGAGCAAGCTCAACGCTTCCCTCAATTTTGATTACCGCAACATCCATACCCTTGCTTTCAAAAAATGCTTTTGCAACCTTTGGATATTTCGAGGCAACAACCTTTCTTTTATATCCCGAATAAAAATCATATCCTTCGGGACACGCAAGAGCAAAACGGCACTTTCCGATATTAAGGTCGATAACCTCGTAAAAGGATGAGCCATGCTCAACAATAGTATCCTTGCCGACTATTCCTATATCGCAAACACCATGCTCAACATAAGTTATAACATCGTTTGCCTTTGACAAAACGGCTTCGTATTCATCAACGGGAAGAATGAGCCTTCTGCCCTTGTTTTCAAGCTCGCTTGTATCAAGCCCCATTGTTTTAAAGAGCTTGATAGAGCTTTTTTCAAGCCTGCCCTTTGTTAAGGCAATTCTGAGCGGACGCTGAGTGTTAATAGTTTCTCTCATTGCCTCGCATAAATCCGAAACCTCAATGGCAAAACCAATTGCCGGAGCAGGCATTCCGAATTCGCCGAGAAGATTATCATATCTTCCGCCTGAAAGAATCGTTAAGCCCGAACCTTCCGCATAACCTCGGAAGATAACTCCCGTGTAGTAGTTAAGACGGTTAACAAGACCGAGGTCGAGCATTATATAATCCTTAAGTCCGATTTTGCAAAGCTCATCATAAACGGTTTTAAGGTATTTGAGAGCTTCCCTCGCCTCTTTGTTATCAAAGAGCTTGGACGCCTCTTCAATAACCTCAACATCACCGAAAAGCCTCGGAAGCTTTCTTATAATCCTTGTTTCATTTGTTTCGCCTATTTCATCAAGCAAGTCGCCGAGAGCAGCATAGTTCTTTCTTTCAATGAGCTTGCAGATTTCAGCCTTAATTCTCGGCTGAACCTCCATTCTATCAAGGATTGATTTAAAGAAAGCTGAGTTGCCTATTTCAATTTTGAAAGAGGTGAAATTGCATCTCTTAAGGCTTTGGGCTGCCATTGAAATAACCTCAATATCAGCGTTAATACTTCCGTCGCCTATAAGCTCAATTCCGCTCTGTGCAATCTCATTGGGTCTGCCGTTTAAATCCTTTGAGCGAACAAAAACATTCTGATTATAGTAAAGGCGAACAGGAAAATCCTCTTTGCTGAGCCTTGTTGCAACCATTCTTGCAATGGGCATCGTGTTATCAGGGCGAAGAACGGTTGTTCTTCCCTCGGAATCCGTTAGCTTAAACATTTCGTCGGATTCGGTTACGGCGCTGCCGTTTCTGAAAACATCAAAAAACTCAATTGAAGGTGTTATAACCTTTTTATAGCATTTCTCTTTAAATAAATCGGTTAGTTTTTTTTCAATGTTGCGTCTGTCGTCGCACTCCTCAAAGAGATAATCACGACTCCCTTCGGGGGTTAATCTTGATAATCTTTTCATAGGTTTATTTATATACCTTTCGTAATGTCGCTTTAGTGTGCTAATATGCTAACACATTAAAGTAAGCGTGTCAATATATAAAATATCTAATTAAAATAGTGAAATTTGCTTTGATTCGGGCAAATCGCCGAGAGCGCCTGCATTTCTGAGCGCGTCAACAACTGATTTACCAACGCCCGGCTCATTTGCAAGGTCTTCGGAGGCAATAAATCCATCGGGATTTCGTTTGGTTGCGTCGGCAATTGCCTTTGCAGCAGTTTCGCCTATTCCGTCGATTGCAGCAAACGGAAGCCTTATCTTTCCGTCCTCAATATTATAAATTCGCCAGTCGGATTTATATAAATCAACGGGAAGAAATTCAAAGCCCCTTGCAAGCATTTCAATAACAATCTGAAGAACAACATACTGAGCCTCTTCTTTTGCCGTTGCATCATTGCCCTTGAGCTTGATTTCCTGCATTTTTTTCTTAACGGCAGCTTTTCCCTGAACTGCCGCAACCGCATCTATCGCATCACCTCGAACAGTGAAAAATGCCGAATAGAATTGAAGAGGATAGTATATTTTATACCACGCAATACGAAGTGCTGCGATAACATATGCAGCAGCGTGAGCCTTGGGGAACATATACTTGATTTTATAACAGGAATTGATATACCACTGTTCAACTCCTATCTTTTTCATATTCTCTTCATAAGGCGGAAGCTTGCTTGTTGCCTTTCCCTTTCGGGTAAGCTCCATAATATCAAAGCAATCTTTGTTTGAAAGGGGTGATTTTTCGCCCGTTCTTTTTTCATACGCCTCACAAACGTGAATGAGGTGGGTCATAATATCGTCTCGGCATCCGATAACATCCGAAATGGTGCAGGTGCCGTCTTTAATAAGCTCCTGTGCGTTTCCGAGCCAAACATCGGTTCCGTGGGAAAGTCCCGAAATCTGAAGTAAATCCGCAAAGGTTTTCGGCTGCGCCTCGGTTAACATTCCGACAACGAACGGGGTTCCCATTTCGGGAATTGCAAGGGTTCCCGTCGGACAGTCGATATCCTCCTCGCTGACCCCGATTGGCTCGGTTGAGGTTATGAGCTTATATAAATTCGGGTCTGAAAGGTCAACATCCATAACGGGAATGCCCGTTAAATCCTCAAGATATTTATAGAGCGTCGGATTATCGTGACCGAGTTCGTCAAGCTTCAAAAGAGTATCGTGAAGCGAATTCTTAAAGTCGAAATGAGTTGTGTATGTTCCCTTTTTTTCATCATTTGAAGGATACTGAATAGGCGTGAAATCCTCAACAGTGTATTTATCGGGAACAACAACCATACCGCCCGGGTGCTGACCCGTTGTTCGTTTAATTCCGGTGCAGCCCTTCGTCAGCCTGTCTATCTCGGCTCTCGGAGTTATGCCGAGAAGATTTCTTTCCTCAAGATATTTGCAAACATATCCGTATGCTGTTTTATCGGCAACGGTTGCCATTGTTCCAGCCTTAAAGACATATTCTTTTCCGAAAAGCTCCTCGGTGAATTTATGCGAACGCGACTGATATTCACCCGAAAAGTTGAGGTCAATATCGGGCGCCTTGTCGCCGTTGAAGCCAAGGAAGGTTTCAAACGGGATTTCGTGACCGTCGCGCTTCATGGGTTCGCCGCAGACGGGGCAGTTTTTCTTCGGAAGGTCAAAGCCCGAGCCGTATTCGCCGTTTAAGAAAAATTCGCTGTGCTTACACTTCTTGCAGTAGTAATGCGGAGCAAGCGGATTAACCTCGGATATTCCTCCGAAATGAGCCGCAAGCGATGAGCCGACCGAGCCTCGTGAGCCAACAAGATACCCGTTTCTTTCGCTCTCTTCAACAAGGCGCTTTGCGATAACATATAAAACGCCGTATCCGTTTGAGATGATTGAATCAAGTTCTCTCTCAAGTCTTTTTGCAACATATTCGGGAACGGGGTCGCCGTATAGCTCTTTTGCCATACTCCAGCATTTATTTGTAAGCTCATCGTCCGCACCCTCAATGCTCGGCTGGAAGGTTCCGGGCGGAATCGGCGGAATATCATCCTGAATCATATCGGCAATCTTATTTGGATTATCAATAACAAATTCCTCTGCCCTGTCGCCTGCCCAGGCAAAGTCGCTAAGCATTTCATTTGTTGTTTTGAAATAGAGCGGCGCCTGCATATCGGCGTCTTCAAATCCCTTCGACGCCATAATGATTGCTCTGAACTGAGCGTCCTTTTCATCAAGGAAATGAACGTCGCCCGTTGCAACAACCATTTTTCCCTGCTTGTCCGCAATTTCAATGATTTTTTTATTGATGTCGATAAGGTCTTCTTCGCTGTTTATATGCGCATACATTTCCTTATCGCTTCTTATCATAAAGGCGTTGTTTCCGTTTGGCTGAATTTCAAGATAATCATAGAAGGAAGCAATCCTTTCAATTTCCTCCTGACTTTCGCCTCTGACAATCGCCTGATAAACCTCGCCCTGCTCACAGGCTGAGCCGATAATCAGCCCTGCTCTCTTCTCTGCAAGAAGAGATTTAGGAATAATCGGGCGTGCATTCGTGAAGGTCTTAACATTTGAATGGGAAATAAGCTCATAGAGATTCTTTCTTCCGTATTTTCTTTCCTCCTTCGGAATGCTTTCATCCATAGAAGTATCCTCTTTAACAAGAAGGATAATGTGGTGGCGGCGGTACTGCGAACGCTTCAAGGTCATAAAATCGGGATATAGTTCATCATCAACAAGATAGCCCTCCATTCCGAGAATGAGCTTGATTCCGTTTGCTTTTGCAGCCGAATACGCTTCGGGAAGCGCCTGAACAACGCCGTGGTCTGTTACGGCAATTGCCCTATGGCCCCACTTAGCCGCTCTTTTAACAAGGTCCTTGGGTGCGCTAATTGCATCCATCTCTGAAAGCGAGGTATGAAGATGAAGCTCAACTCTTTTTCTTTCGGCTTCATCCTTCTTTTCGCCCTTTTCAACCGTTTCAATGCTTTTTGGAAGCAAAACATATTCGTTATTGTATTTATCAAACTGATATGTTCCCGTTATAATAACGGTTTTTGCATTTTCAAGAGCCTTATGAGTGTGGTCAACCTGAGAGCTTTTTTCAAATATTTTAACCGACATAGACGATGTGTAGTCGGAAATATCGAAGGAAAGGATTTTTGAAAATCCTCTTTTCGTTTCCCTGCATTCCATACTGAGAATATCGCCCCAGACGGTGATAATATCATCCTCGGTTGTTATATCCTTAATGGGTGTCGGAAGCGAGCGGATTGAAGAGCCGTAAATAACCCTTCTTGTATCCGCATAAAGGGGGGTGTTGCCGAGATTTTTGTGAACAACGTTTTTCTTCGTTTCCTCTTTTTGCTTCTTCTCTTTTTCCTCCCTTGCGGCAACTGCTTCGCGAACAGCCTTCTCCATATCAAAGCTTTCAATTTCCATAAATGAAACATCAAGGTCTATTTCAAACTGGTTATAGATTAGTTTTGATATTTCGGTGTCAACCTTCTGAGCTTCAAGCAGCTCCTTGCCCCCTTTTTTTAGACAGAGCGTCAGGGTGTCGTCCTCAAGCTCGGCGTCAACGCCGTCAAAAAATCCGTTTACAACGGGCATATTCTGCCTGATGGGAGAAATTATTTTTTCAATATTCTCTATGTCAAAAAGGCGTTTTGGATATTTAACGCTTATCTGCGCCTTTTGCAAGTTCAGATTATTGCAAAGCGATTTCTGAATTCTATCAATAAGGGAATAATCAAGAATTTCATCGTTTGTTAAAACGATTTCCATGCTTCTTTCTTCCCTGAAAACCTTTGCCGATAAAACATGGGCGTAGGATATAAAGGGCAAATCGCTTTCATTTATGTAATTTGCGAAAACAGTATAAAATTCACTCATTATAATTTTTCTATCTCTTTCATCAATTCATCAAGAAGTTCATCTTCTTTAACTTTTCTGAGTATTTCTCCTTTTTTAAAAATCAGACCGCAGCCGTCGCCGCCGGCAATTCCGATATCGGCTTCCTTTGCTTCGCCCGGTCCGTTGACAATGCATCCCATAACTGCAACCTTGATGGGCTTTTTGCAATCTCTCAGCCTTTCTTCAACCTGCTTGGCAAGAGAAACAAGGTCAATCTTTGTTCTTCCGCAGGTCGGGCAGGAAATGAGATACGGGCAATCGGTTTTCAGTCCGAGAGCTTTTAAAATATCAAACGCCGCATAAACCTCTTTAACAGGGTTATCGGTTAAGCTGACCCTTATCGTATCGCCTATTCCGTGAGCAAGAAGCGAGCCGATTCCTATTGAGGATTTTATTATACCCATTCTTTCAGTTCCCGCTTCCGTAACACCGAGATGAAGAGGATAATCGCACCTTTCGCTTGCAAGCTCATATGCCTTTATCATCGTGTTGACATTTGAAGATTTTATTGAAATAACAATATCTGAAAAATCATATTTTTCAAGAAGTGAAGCGTGGAACATTGCCGATTCAACAAGAGCTTCGGGAGTTGGTGAGCCGTATTTTGCAAGTATTTCTTTTTCAAGCGAGCCCGAGTTAACGCCAATTCTAATAGGAATCTGCTTTTTATTGCATATATCGGCAACCGCCTTTACTCTGCTTTCATCGCCGATATTGCCGGGGTTGATTCTAATTTTATCAATTCCCCTTTCGGCTGCTCCGAGAGCAAGAAGATAATCAAAATGAATATCCGCAACAAGAGGAACACTTACAGCCTTTTTTATCGGCTCAATCAAAGAGAGTGCCTTCTCATTCGGAATCGCAAAGCGAATAATCTGGCAGCCTGCCTCTTCAAGTTCCTTTGCCTGCTTTACACTGCCTTCAATATCCTCTGCAGGAATATTCAGCATACTCTGAACAAGAACAGGCTCTCCCCCGCCAAGATATGTGTCTCCTAATTTTATTTTTTTACTGATTCTGTTCATTTTTAGTCCTCAACATAAAATAATTACGAATTACGAGTTACGAATTACGAATTTCGGTTTCTCGCTTCGCTCAATCAATAAATTTGATTCTTAATATTAAGAATTCATTTCATTTTTACTCTCTGATGTTTTTATTATACTGCTAATAATTCTATATAATTCTTTTGCATCAGCATATACTGAATTATAAGCGTTATTATCAATATAGTCAGTTCTGTGCAATAATTCTAACCAATACATAGTTTCAGACAGTTCTTTTCTTGAAATAGACATTTTTGAAATAAAATCGCTGTTGCTTTGAGCGTTTTGTGATTCTGCAATATTGGCTCCAACACTTGTTCCGCTTCTGAGCAGTTGTTTGGATAAAATATATTCTTTTTTCTCTTCTTGAAGATACTTATAAAGATTGACAATCCTTACTGCAAAATTCAAACTTTTATCAACAACAATATTTTCCATATTTCTCCTTACTATAATCGGGTGTGGGCAGAGCCCACCCAAAATTCGTAATTCGTAATTCGTAATTCGTAATTTATATTAGCTTTCTTATATCTGAAAATGTTATAAACGTCATCAATCCGAGAAGCAGTGCAAGACCGACTGCGTTTATTACCCATTCCCATTTTGATGGCAGTTTCTTTTTGAAAATTCCTTCAAAAACTAAGAGGAAGAGTCTCCAACCGTCGAGCGCAGGAATCGGAAAAAGATTGAATAATCCGACATTGATTGTCAGCAGAGCCATTATTCTCAGCATTGAAATGCTGCTTGTTTTAACTGCGGTTGAAACAACGCTGACCGCTCCGACAGGCCCGCTTAAATCCGAAACGCCGTAGCGCCCCGTTATCAAATCGTGAACTGATAGGAAAACCATTCTCGCATATGAAACAAACTGACCGGCAGTTTCTTTAATAACGCTTGAAAAGGTTTTTTCAACTCCCATAATCCAGAAGTCCATTTTAATAAACTGCCGTCCTTCGTATTCTTCCATATCAAATTCGGCAGTAACCTTTTTTTCTTTTCCGTTTCTGATAACAACCATATCAAGGGTGTTATCTGCGCTTCTTGTTAAACCTGTTGTAACATCGGTTGAGGTATAAACCCTCATACCGTCTATTGATTTAATTTTGTCGCCAGCCATTAATGTCTGCGAGCTTTTTGCATTTTCATCGAATTTTGCAATAACCGTTGTTCCGACTAAATCGTTTGAGCCAACCATTATTCCGACTATAACAAAGCCGAGAACCAAATTCATCAAGGCGCCTGCAACAACAACGAAGATTCTCTGAATAACCTTTTTGTTTGAAAAGGCACGTTCATCGTCGCTTTCCTCATCCTCGCCTTCCATTGCGCAATACCCTCCGAAAAGAATCCATCGAAGTGAATATGTTGTTTCGCCCTTTTTAAACTGAAAAACCTTCGGACCCATTCCGATTGAAAACTCGTTTACCCGAATCCCCATAAGTCTTGCAGCAATGAAATGTCCGCACTCGTGAACGATTATAATAAGCTCAAAAAACAGTATTGCAATTATAACGGGATAAACCGTATTCCAAATATTACCTAACAACCAACCGTCTCCAAAACATAATTTCTTGCATCTGAATCTGCTTCAAGAACATCACTGAGAGTGAAATCCTTTTTATTTTTTGCATTCTTCATAGCCTCTCTATTAAGATATGCAATATCGGTGAATTTAATTTTACCTTCAAGGAACAAACGATTGCTTATCTCGTTTGCACCGTTTGCTGCTGCAGGATGAAGTCCGCCGAGTTCAATTGCATCCTTGCAAACATCAATACATTTAAAAGTTTCATAATCCGGTTCAAAGAAGGTCAGCTTGCCGTAATCCGAAAGTTTAAGTTCCTTAACCGGACTCGGTTTTCTTTCAGGATAGGTTAAGGCATACTGAATAGGTATTCTCATATCGGGAACGCCGAGCTGCGCAATCATTGAATTATCTTGATAAACTATTGCCGAATGAACAACGCTCTCTCTGTGAACAACAATTTCAATATCCTCGTTCTTCATATCAAAGAGCCATTTTGCCTCAATAAATTCAAGTCCCTTGTTCATCATTGTTGCACTGTCTATGGTTATTTTTGCACCCATATCCCAGTTGGGATGCTTGAGCGCGTCGGCAGCAGTAACATTTTCAAGTTCGGAAAGCTTCTTGCCGAAGAACGGACCGCCCGACGCAGTTAATATTATTTTTTTAACAGCCTTATCATTCGGACTTCCCTGAAGAGCCTGAAAGATTGCAGAATGCTCGCTGTCAACGGGAAGAATTGAAACTCCCATTTTTTTTGCAAGATTTGTAACAAGATGACCGCCGGCAACAAGAGTTTCCTTGTTGGCAAGAGCAATTGTTTTCTTTGCCTTGATTGCCTCCAAAGTGGGCTGAAGACCAACCATACCAACAACGGAATTTAAAACCGTATCCGCTCCGTCATAGGTTGCGCATTCAATAAGCCCCTCCATACCGCAAACGACCTTCGTGTTCGTGTCGGCAATTCTTGTTTTAAGCTCCTTTGCCGCATTCTCGTTCATAAGGCAGACAAGCTCGGGGTTAAATTCCCTTATCTGATTTTCAATTATATCAACATTTGAATTTGCAGTAAGACATTTAACGCCGTAGCCATGCATTCTGCAAACATCAAGCGACTGAGTTCCGATTGAACCCGTTGAGCCGAGTAGTGAAATATTCTTAGTCATTCTTTATCCTCATACTAAAAAGATTGCAACGCAATATGCAAGCGGAAGCGTGAAAAGCGATGAATCAAATCTATCCATAACTCCGCCGTGACCCGGAAAAATCTTTCCGAAATCCTTAACGCCGAAATTTCTTTTGAGAACAGAAGCTGTTAAATCGCCCATCATTCCCATAAATGAGATAAACGGTGCTGCAATCATAAAGGCGCTCGCCTGAACTCTTGTTAAACCGATAATTGCAAATCTGTTGTAAAGAACAATTGCAACGGCGTTGAGAATTATTGAAAAGATAATTCCGCAAACTGCTCCTTCAACAGTTTTCTTCGGCGAGATATTCGGGCTCATCTTTGTTTTGCCGAACGCCATTCCTCCAAGCTGAGCGCCCGTATCTGTTGCAAGCGCACAGATGAGCGCGTAGAATATTAAATAAACGCCGAGCTGATTTGAATAGCTGTCTATATCTCTGAGAATGCCGAACATCGCAAAATCGCACGGAACGATAACCGAAGCAACAATTGCCATTGCAACATCTTCAAATTTAGTGTGCGCATAGTCTTTTAGCATTACAAGGAAATATATAAGAATAATCGCAATTATAAAAACAGATTTCGGAACAAACGATATAATCTTAAACCAAGTTCCGCTGCTTACAATCGGCTCAAGTATGCTTGCGCTTGATGTAAAAGGTATAATCGCCGCAATAGCAGTTCCGAAAACAAGAATGAATTTATTGCTGATTTTTGCGCATTTCATTATCTCATTTGCGGCAATTGCAGAGAAAATTGAAATAACGATGATAAAAACCGGTGTGTATATCTGCCAAACAACAACTGCAAGAAGAGCAAGCAAAACAGCAGCCGTTATAACTCTTTGTTTCATTTTTTACCTCCATAAATCTTGAAACGTTTATCCCTACAATCGGGTACGGGCAGCGCCCGTCCTCAATTCGTAATCTCGACCAACGGTTCCCAAAATTTGTTACCGGCTTGGAGCGCCGACAAATTTTGACCGTTCGGCAGTTCTTTTTGTTCGCTTCATCTGCCACTGGCAGCGCTCACAAACGAACCGTAACTCGTAATTCGT
>JAFUZY010000115.1 GCA_017476375.1 Eubacterium sp. | reverse complement strand
ATTCAGCTGCAGCAGCAGAGATGGAAAAAATGGCTCAGTATATCAGCGGTATGATTGGTCTTTTCTTCGACGGTCAGGACCCCGAAACCTGCGAAATTCCGCCTCAGGATTGCACCCACGACTGTTCAACCTGCGGAGGATGCCACTAATAGAGTGAAGAATTAAGAGTTAAGAGTGAAGAGTTTTGGGTGCTGCGCACGGCTATTATATAATCGTCGCTTGCGACCTGAAATTCGTAATTCGTAACTCGTAATTCGTAATTCATTGAGAGGAGGGAGAATGAATGGCTAAAAACGGCGAGCTTTCACCGATGATGAAGCAATATTTTCAGGTTAAAAAAGAATATCCGGGCGTGATTTTGTTCTTCCGCCTCGGCGATTTCTATGAAATGTTCTTTGATGATGCAAAAACTGCATCTAAGGAGCTTGACCTTGTTTTAACAGGAAGGGACTGCGGTCAGGAAGAGCGCGCTCCGATGTGCGGAGTTCCGTTCCACAGTGCCGACAGTTATATTGCAAAACTTGTTTCACGAGGATACAAGGTTGCGATATGCGAGCAGACCGAAGACCCAAAGACGGCAAAGGGGATTGTTAAGCGTGATGTTATCCGCGTTATAACTCCCGGAACGGTTATTGAAAGCAACATTCTTGAAGACGGAGTTAACAACTATCTCTGTTCAATCTGCAAGGGTGATAACGAAACGGGAATGTGTTTTGCCGATATTTCAACCGGCGAATTTCACATAACCGTTATCAACGGGGATAACGAGGAAGAAAAGATAATCAATCAGCTTTCAATTTATTCTCCGAAGGAAATAATCGTTAACGAAGCGGCTAACTCCTTTGACAGGGTTTCAAAATTCGCAGTTTCAAGGCTTTCGTCCTCTTTTGAAAAATTTGATGAAGAAAAATTTGATTTCAATAATTCAACCGAGGTCATCCTTGAAACAATAAGCAAGGAGGAAATTGCTTCCCTCGGAATCGGCCACAGCAAGGCTGCGGTCAGCGCTCTCGGCGCGGTTATCTGTTATCTCCGCGATACGCAGAAAACAGATAGAATCGAAGCGCCAAGCGAGCTTGATTTTTATGATAAAGACGATTTTATGGCTCTTGATTTAAGCGCAAGAAGAAATCTTGAGCTGACAAAGTCGATGATGAGCGGTGATAAAAAGCATTCGCTTTTATGGGTTATTGATAAAACGAAAACGGCAATGGGCAAAAGAATGCTTCGCTCATGGCTTGAAAGACCGCTTATCAACATAACAAGAATAACCCGCCGTCAGAATGCAGTTGCAGAGCTTTTTGACAATGAGATTTTAAGAGATGAAATAAGAGAAGAGCTAACGGGCATAAACGATATTGAAAGACTGCTTTCGAGAATTGCCTATTCAACTGCAAATGCTAAGGAGCTTAAATCCCTTTCGGCGGCAATCGAGCATTTTCCGCTTATTAAAGACAAGCTGTCTGCCGTTTCGTCGGCAATGCTGAAATCGGTTTATGATAGCATTGATTTACTTTCCGATGTTAAAGAGCTTATTGACAGCGCAATTGTTGATGAGCCGCCGTTCAGCTTAAGAGAGGGCGGAATAATCAAAAAGGGATTTAATTCCGAAATAGATGAGCTTGCCGACATAGTCGGCGGCGGAACAAGCCTTCTTGCAGATATAGAAGCAAGAGAAAAGGAAAGAACGGGCATACCAAAGCTCCGTGTTTCCTATAACAAGGTTTTCGGTTATTTCATCGAGGTAACAAATTCCTATCTTGATTTAGTTCCCGAGGACTACATAAGAAAACAGACGCTGACTAATTGCGAGCGCTTCATAACTCAGGAGCTTAAAGACCTTGAAGGAAAGGTTCTCGGAGCAAAGGAAAGACTCGTTGCGCTTGAATACGAAACCTTCCAGACGGTTCGCAATCAGATTGCAGGCGAGGCGATGCGTATTCAGAAAACCGCAAAGGCGCTTGCAACGCTCGATGCGCTTGCGTCCCTTGCTCAGGTTGCATATGTTAACAACTACTGCTGCCCGAGCATAACAAACGACGGCGTTATCGAAATCAGGGACGGGCGCCATCCCGTTGTTGAAACCCTTCTTGACGGCGCAGTTTTCGTTCCGAACGATACTTTGCTTGATAACGGCAAAAACCTCTGCGCAATCATAACGGGTCCGAATATGGCAGGTAAGTCAACATATATGCGCCAGATTGCTTTGATAACGCTTCTTGCTCAGATAGGCTCATTCGTTCCGGCGAAGAGCGCAAGAATCAGCGTTGTTGATGCGATTTTCACAAGAGTAGGCGCTTCGGATGACCTCGCAACAGGGCAGTCAACCTTTATGGTTGAGATGAACGAGGTTTCATCAATTATAAAAAATGCAACCGCAAATTCGCTTATTATTCTCGATGAAATAGGTCGCGGAACCTCAACCTTCGACGGAATGAGCATTGCAAGGGCAGTGCTTGAATATGTTGTTAAGAAAAAAACTCTCGGAGCAAAAACTCTTTTTGCAACTCACTACCATGAGTTAACAGCAATGGAGGGAATGCTCGAAGGAGTAAACAACTATTCAATTGCCGTTAAAAAGAGGGGCGACGATATAACCTTCCTGAGAAGAATTGTTCGCGGCGGAGCGGACCAGAGTTTTGGTATTGAGGTTGCAAAGCTTGCAGGAATACCCCAGAGCGTTATCAAGCGAGCAAAGGTTATTCTCAAAGAGCTTGAATCAAATAAAATCGAAATAGAATTCAAATCCGATGAAGCCCTTATTGAAGAGGATGAAACGGATATTCAGTATAACTTTAAAACAAACTCAACCGATGATATTCTTGAGCTTATCAAAACGGTTGATATAAACACATTAACGCCCATTGAGGCAATGCAGACTCTCTATGACCTTAAAAAGAAGGTTGAGGAGATAAGCTAATTTATGTTCACCAAAATATAACAGCTGTGCGCAGCACACGAAATTATTCATTATTCATTCTTCATTAATAAAAGGGGGTGAGGGGAATGCCTGAAATTAACATACTGCCAAAGGAAGTCTATCAGCTGATTGCAGCGGGAGAGGTTGTTGAGCGCCCCTCGTCCGTTGTTAAGGAAATGATTGAAAATTCCGTTGACGCAGGTGCTAAAAACATAACCGTTGAAATTAAAAACGGCGGTATAACCTATATCAGAATAACTGATGACGGCTGCGGAATTGCAAAGAGTGAAATAAAAAAGGTTTTCATACCCCATGCAACGAGCAAAATCAAAAGCTCCTCAGACCTTGATGCGATTTCAACGCTCGGCTTCAGGGGCGAGGCAATGGCATCCGTTGCCGCAGTTGCAAGGGTTGAGCTTTTAAGCAGGGAAAAGGGCGCGGCTCTCGGCTCAAGATATGAGATTGCAGGCGGAGAAGAAATAGATTTTTCCGACGCCGGCTGTCCCGAGGGAACAACTATTGTTGTTCGTGATATATTTTTTAACACACCTGCGAGAATGAAGTTTTTAAAGAAGGATGTAACCGAGGGCAATTCAGTTGCAGGCGTTGTAGACAGAATGGCGATAAGCCATCCCGAAATATCCTTCAGATTTATACGCGACGGAAAACAGGTTTTGATAACCTCGGGCAACGGCGAACTCAAAAGCGCTGTTTATTCCGTTTTCGGAAAAGAATTTTCCTCCTCTTTAATTGAGGTTGATTATTCGGTTAACAATATGCATATCAGCGGAGTTGTAACAAAGCCGTCTGCCTCGAGAAAGAGCAGGGCAATGCAGTTTTTCTTCATCAACTCCCGCCTTGTTAAATGCCAGACCGCTATGGCGGCTCTTGAACAGGCATATAAAAACTCAATAATGGTCGGCAAGTTTCCGGGTTGCGTTCTCAACATTGAATGCGATACCTCGTTTGTTGATGTTAATGTTCATCCTGCAAAAATTGAGGTTCGTTTTGCAAATGAACGCCCGATATTTGAGCTTGTTTACTATGGCGTTAAATCCGCAATTGAAACGGGCGATTCACCCAAAGAGGTTGTTTTCAGGGAAAGCAAGCCCGCTTTTGAAACAGCAAGCGGAAGGCTCGATATTTTCAGACAAAAAGACGACGAGCCAAAGCAGATGTCGTTTTCAAACAAGCCGAAGGCGGGCGCTGAAAGCTTTTGGCAGGTTGCCTCTCCGAAGAGTGATTACAAAGCAAACACTTTTTCACAGCAGAGTAAAGAGGTTTATGAACAAACGCTTGAAAGCGCAAAAGCCTTTAAAACTGAAGAACCAAAAGAGGAAAAAACAGAGGAAACCGTTTCAGCTCCCGTGGTTGATGTTCCCGATTTCAGAGTAATCGGCGAGGCGTTTAAAACATACATAATTGTTGAAATTGAAAACTCGCTCTATCTTATAGACAAGCATGCGGCACACGAGAGAATGAATTACGAAAAGCTTAAGGCAACCACCGAGATTAGCTCTCAGCTTCTTCTCTCTCCCGTTGCAGTAAGGCTTAGCAGGGAAGAACACAGCGCGGTCTGCAATAATCTTGATTTATACAAAAGATGCGGATTTCTTGTTGAAGATTTCGGCGAATCCTCGGTTATAGTGCGCGAATGCCCGTCAATGCTTGACGGCGAGGATATTGAGGATTTAATCTGCGAAACGGCGGCAAAGCTTCTTGAGGGCAAAACTGATATAACCCCTGAAAAAATGGATTGGATTTTTCATTCAACCTCATGCAGAGCGGCTGTTAAAGCGGGGGACTACACATCACCCTATGAAAGAGAACTCTTTGTTAAAAAACTTCTTTCCATGCCCGATATAAGATACTGCCCCCACGGCAGACCCGTTATGATAAAAATGACCAAATATGAAATTGAAAAGCAGTTTGGCAGGTCCTGATATGGAAAAAATTAAAATCATCTGCGTTGTGGGGCCGACTGCGTCGGGTAAAACCTCGCTCTCGGTTGAAATTGCAAAAAGGCTTAACGGCGAAATAATTTCAGCCGATTCAATGCAGGTCTATAAAGGGATGCCGATTGCAACCGCAGCGGCAACAGAGGAAGAAAAGCAGGGCGTACCCCACTACCTTGTTGAATGCTTTGAAAGCGACAAGGCGTTTTCGGTCGCTGAGTTTGTTGCTCTTGCAAAGGAGAGGGCGCTTGAGATTTCAAGCCGCGGCAAGCTTCCGATAATTGCAGGCGGAACGGGACTTTTTGTTGACAGCCTTGTTAACAATATAAGTTTTTCCGACGTAGGCGTTGATGAAGGGCTAAGAAAAAAGCTTGAAGAAAAATCAAGCGACGAGCTTTATGAGTTGCTTCTCTCTGTTGACAGCGACGCTGCAAAAAACATTCATAAAAACAACAGAAAAAGAGTTATAAGGGCGCTTGAGCTTTACTATGGCGGAACCTCAAAAACAAAGCAAAACGAAGAATCAAGAAATGAGGAAAGTCCGTTTGATGCGCTCTTTATCGGCATAAACTACAAAAACAGAGATTTGCTTTATCAGAGAATTAACAGAAGAGTTGATTTGATGGTTGAAAACGGCTTGGTTGAGGAAGCGCGAAATCAGCTTGAAAAAAGCTCGGCAACCTCGGCTCAGGCAATCGGACACAAAGAGCTTGCTCCTTATTTTCAGGGAAGGATTACTCTTGATGAAGCAATTGATAAAATAAAGCAGGAAACCAGACGATATGCAAAGCGCCAGCTTACATGGCTGAGAAGAAATGAAAAAATAAACTGGTTTTATGCAGATGAAATGCAAAGCGATGAGTTAACAGACGAAGCCTTTCAGCTTGCAGAAAAATTTTTGAAGGAGGGATAATATGAAGATGAAAAAAGATTCACTTGCAATAATTATTGCAGTTGTTCTTGTTTTCGCATATATCTTCTATGAATGCTATTCGGTTATGCACATTGATTTTGAAACCGAAACCGCCCTTCTTTCAACAGTTTATGAAAAAATTGACGCTTCTGCTCTTATTGTTCGCGATGAGCATGTTATTCCTGCAAATGAAAACAAGGTAACCGTTCCCTGCCTTTCAGACGGCGATAAGATTAACGTGGGCGGAAATGTTGCAATGACCTTTTCCTCCTCGAAATCAGCAGAAAGCTATTCAAAGTATCTTGAAACGGAAAAAGCCCTTAAATACTATGAAAATCTTGAATCGCAGACGGTTGGTCAGGCGGCAAGCGTTGAATCAATTAACTACGAGATTGATGACGATATAAACAGTTTTGTTCGTTCTGTTTCCGATAAAAACAGTGAAAACGCCGTCCTCGCCTCGTCAAAGCTTAACGACAGTATTCTTCGCCGGCAGATGATAATCGGCGAAAATATTGATTTACTTTCAATAATTCAGGATTTAAGAAAGCAGATGCAAAGCTATTCCTCCTCGAAGCCCGACAGCTTTATTAAAACAGATGAATCGGGTGTTTTCTCAAGCTATACTGACGGATTTGAACAGCTTGTTGATTATTCAAAGATTGAGGATATGAGCATTGACGAGATTAATTCGGCTCTTAAAAAGATTAAAAAGGGCGAGGAAAGCTCAAGCGGTAATTTAGGAAAGCTTGTAACAAGCTATGCGTGGTATTTCGTTTGCGTTGTTGACTCAAATCAGGTTCTTAATCTTGAAAACGGTCAGAAGGTTCAGGTTGCGCTTAAGGATAACGACGGCGACGTTCTAACCGTTCAGATTGTTGACGGAGCTGAGCCCGAGGTTGGCGAAAAGCAAACGGCGCTGATAATGAAATCAAGCACAATGAATTCAAGAATTGCCTCGCTCAGATGCGAGGATATTGAAATAAGAACCGCCTCCCACGAGGGAGTCAAACTGCCTGCTTCCGCCCTTCATGTTGAGGGCGACAAAAAAGGCGTTTACGCCCTTATTTCAAGCCAGGTTAAATTCAGGGAAGCAAAGGTTATCTATTCCGATAACGACTACGTTCTTCTTTCATACGACCCTGATTCCAAAAACGGTATCAGACTCTATGATCAGATAATAACTCAGGGAAAGGAGCTTGAAGATGGAAAGGTTTACACCTGATGAAAACCGAATTCATCAAACGATTGAAAACTATAAAAGGGTTAAATCTCAGGTTGAAGAAGCCGCAATTAAAGCAAATCGAAATCCTGATGATGTTTCCCTGATGTGTGTAACCAAAACCGTTGAAGCCGAATACATCAATCCTGTTCTTGATATGGGAGCTGATTTAATCGGCGAAAACAGAGTTCAGGAATATCTCTCAAAGAAGGATGCGCTTCACCTTGAAAATGTTGAAAAGCATCTGATAGGGCATCTTCAGAGCAACAAGGCAAAGCAGATTGTCGGAGAGGTTGATATGATTGAATCGGTTGATTCAATAAAACTCGCAAAGGAAATCAACCGCCAGTCAGTTTTGAAAGATGTTTCAACAAATATTCTTGTTGAGGTTAACGTCGGCAAAGAGGATTCAAAAAGCGGAATTTTTGTTGAAGGGCTCACCGAGCTGCTTTATCAGATATCCGAGCTTCCTTCTGTAAAGGTTAAAGGACTTATGACAATTCCTCCGATTTGCGATGAGGCCGAGGCAAGGAAATACTTTGCTGAAATGAAACGAATCTTTAACGATATAAAAGACAAAAAAATTAATAATATTCAGATGGAAATTCTCTCAATGGGTATGAGCGGCGATTTTGAAAGCGCCGTACTCGAGGGTTCAAATATAGTAAGAGTTGGCTCTGCGATATTCGGAGCAAGAAAATATTTTTAATTTGTGAGGTAGAAAAGATGGGATTTTTTGACAAGGTTAAAGACATTTTAAATGAAGACGACGACAACGAATTTGAAGATTTCTATGATGACGCCGCATCGTCTTTCAACAGAGCTTCAAGAAGCAGCAGACCAATAGAGGCTCCTCATTCATACGACAGGGAGGAGCGTCAGGCAGAAAGAACTCAGAGAAGGCAAAAGAGCGATAAGGTTGTTAATATCAACACAACGGCTCAGTTTCAGGTTGTTCTTGTTAAGCCTGAAAGATATGAAGAGGCTGCGGCAATTGCAGACCATCTTAATACAAAGAGGTCGGTTGTGCTGAATCTTGAAAGCACAAACAGAGATATTGCAAGAAGGCTTCTTGACTTTCTTTCGGGAGTTGCCTATGCAAACAACGGTCAGATTAAGCGAGTTGCAAATTCAACCTATATCATAACCCCGTATAATGTTGACGTTATGGGCGATTTGATAGACGAGCTTGAAAACAACGGAATGTTTATGTAAAGAGGAGAATAACTATGATAAGTTCAAATGATTTAAGAAACACAAAGCTTTCCCCCGAGCAAAACGGATACAGCGTTGATGAGGTTAATGCTGTTTTAAATGAAGCGGCAGACACAATTGACGGCTACATAAACGAAAACAAAGAGCTTTATCGCAAGATGGAAATTCTTGCAAAGAAGATTGAGGAATACCGCGAGGAAGAGGATTCAATCAAGGCAGCGCTTATAACTGCTCAGAAAATGGCTGATAAGCTTGAAAAGGAATCAAATGAAACCGCAGCTCTTCTTATCTCAAAAAGCGAAGAGCAGGCAAAGGAAACTCTTGCAAAGGCAAACGAACAGTCGGAAAAGATTATAACCGAGGCGAGGGATTTTTCCGCAAACCTCATTAAAGAGAAAACGGATGAGGCAAACACAATTATTGCCGAAGCTGAAAAGAAGGCGAACGATGCAATAAATTCCTCAAAAACCGTTGCCGAGAATATTCTCGACCAGGCAAAGGAGATTTCAGAGGACCTCATTTCAAAATCAAAGGCTGAAGCAGAGGCTTACAATATTCTTAAGAATAACGCCAAGAAGGATGCATGGGCATTCATTGAAAACCTTGTTTCACTTTACAGCAAGCAGCTTGAGATTTTAAAGAACGCAAACCTCGAGGTTTCAACAAATGAAGCGGAAACCGAAAAGGAAATTGATTATCTTAAAGGTGAGGTTAATTCGCTTTTTTCAGAAATAGATGAAATTGAAAGCTCAATTCCCGATGAAGTTGTTATTGAAGACGAGGACGAGGAAGAAGAGCCGGCTGAAGAAATCGAAGAGGTTGAAGAGGAAACAGCCGAAGATGCGAATGAAGAAGAAATCGAAGAGATTGAAGAAGCAAAAGAAACAGACGAAGAGTCTGCAGAAGATGAAATAGAAGAGATTGAAGAAACAGAAGAAGAGGAAGAAAACGAGTTTGAACGTGACCCTATGAAGGCTGTTGAGGCTTTTTCTGCTGATGAAATAACCCCGCTTGATACCGAATCCCTCGGCATTCCGGAAATTAATGAGGAAGCAGAGATGGAGGGCGAAGAGGAAAAATCACTTTTTGATGATGAAAATGCAGAGCAGCCCTTTGAATCATATTTCAATGTAAGCAACAACGACCCGCATTATGACAGAAGCCAAACTATTTCACTTGTTCCTCCCGAAGATGACGATGAGGACGACCAACCGAAATTCAAAGGCTTTTTCAAGAAAAAGAAATAATTGACCGAGCCGGGCGAGAACTCAAAAACTCGCAGCTCGCAGCTATAACAATAAGGAGCACAGATTAATGGATTATAATCAAACACTGAATTTACCGAAAACCGAATTTCCCATGAGGGCTTCACTCCCTCAGAGAGAGCCCGAGTTTTTAAAGGCATGGGAAGAAAACAAGCAGTATGAAGAGCTTATGAAGCTGGGTGCCGAGAAGCCGATGTTTCTTCTTCATGACGGACCTCCGTATGCAAACGGCGATATTCATATCGGCCATGCGCTCAACAAAACTCTTAAGGATTTCATCGTTCGCTATAAGAATATGACGGGCTTTAGGTCTCCGTATGTACCCGGTTGGGATACCCACGGTCTTCCTACCGAGCTTGCCGCAAGAAAGAAGGCAGGCATCAGCGCAACAACCGATATAAGCGACCTTGAACTCAGAAAAATCTGCCGCGACACTGCTCTTGGCTATGTTGATGTTCAGCGTGAAAGCTTCAAAAGACTTGGCGTTATCGGCGAATGGGATAATCCTTATATAACTCTTCAAAAGGAATTTGAGCAGGAGCAGATTAAGGTTTTCGCTTCAATGGCAAACAAGGGCTATATCTATAAGGGATTAAAGCCTGTTTACTGGTGCGCAGATTGCAACACCGCGCTTGCTGAGGCAGAAATCGAATACGGCGAGGACCCCTGCCATTCAATTTATGTTAAATTCAAGGTAACCGATGATATGGGCAAGCTTGCCGCACTCGGCGCAGACCTTGATAAAACCTATTTCGTTATCTGGACAACAACAACCTGGACCCTTCCTGCAAACCTCGCAATCTGCGTTGGTCCTAACTATGAGTATTCTCTTCTTAAAGCGAACGGCGAATACTATGTTATGGCAACCGACCTTGCAGGCGCTGCGATGGAGGACGCAGGCATAACTGATTACGAAACCGTTGGAATTATCCGCGGTAATGAGCTTGAATATATGAAAACAGCTCATCCCTTCCTCGACAGAACCTCGCTTGTTATCGTCGGCGACCATGTTACTCTTGAAAGCGGAACGGGCTGCGTTCACACTGCTCCGGGTCACGGTGTTGATGACTTTATTGTCTGCAAAAACTATCCTGAAATCCCGATTGTTGTTCCGGTTGATGATAAGGGCTATTTAACCGAGGAAGCAGGTCAGTTTGCAGGTCTTTTCACTGAGGATGCAAACAAGCCGATTGCCGAGCATCTTGAAAAAATCTGCGCACTCTTCGCACTTAAGAAGATTAAGCACCAGTATCCTCACTGCTGGAGATGCCATAAGCCCGTTATTTTCAGAGCAACAAGCCAGTGGTTCTGTTCTGTTGACGCCTTCAAGGAGGGCGCTGTTAAGGCAGCGGAAGAGGTTAAATGGTACCCTGAATGGGGTAAGGACAGACTTCAGTCAATGGTTCAGGAAAGAGCCGATTGGTGTATTTCCCGCCAGAGAAAATGGGGCGTTCCGATTCCTGTTCTTTATTGTAAGGATTGCGGCAAAGAGATAATTGACGCAGACGTTATGAATAAGATTTCGGATATTTTCGGCGAAGAGGGCTCGGACGCATGGTATGCTCACGAGGCAGAATACTTTGTTCCCGAAAACTTTAAGTGTCCCCACTGCGGCAAATCAAACGGTTTTGAAAAGGAAAAGGATATTATGGACGTTTGGTTTGACTCGGGTTCTTCTCACTTTGCAGTCTGCAAAAACAGACCGAATCTCAAATGGCCCGCAGATGTTTATCTTGAAGGCGCAGACCAGTACAGAGGTTGGTTCCAGTCCTCACTCTTAACATCGGTTGCAGCAGGCAAGGGCGCTCCGTATAAAGAGATTATAACCCACGGCTGGACTGTTGACGGCGAGGGAAGAAAGATGAGCAAATCCCTCGGAAACGGTATTGCACCGCAAGAGGTTATCAGCAAATACGGCGCAGATATTCTTCGCCTTTGGGTTGCCTCAGCTGACTACCATGCAGATATAAGAATCAGTCCTGAAATTCTTAAGCAGATTTCAGATAACTACAGAAAAATCAGAAACACCGCAAGGTATTGCCTTGGTAACCTTTATGATTTCGACCCTGATAAGGATATGGTTTCAAACGATGAACTTCTTGAGCTTGATAAGTATGCTCTTATGAAGCTTGACGAGGTTATTGAAACCGCAAAGCAGGGCTATGATAATTATGAATACCACACAACTGCGCACGCTCTTCATAATTTCTGCGTTGTTGATATGAGTAATTTCTATTTTGATGTTCTTAAAGACAGACTCTATACCTCAGCTCCCGAATCAAAATCGAGAAGAGCTGCTCAGACTGTTTTATACAAGGTTCTTGACGCTTTAACCCTTCTTTTAACTCCGATTCTCGCATTCACCTGCGATGAAATCTGGAAGGAAATGAAGCACGATTCATCAAGGGACGCACGCTCACCGCTCTTCAATGATATTCCAAACGAAAAATTCATTGAAACAGACGCTGCGTTCATCGAAAAGTGGGATAGAATCCACGAAATCAGAACCGATGCTCAAAAGGCTCTTGAGCTTGCAAGAGGCGAGAAGATTATCGGCAAACCTCTTGAAGCAAAGGTAACCCTTTATGCCGAGGGCGAGCTCAGGGAATTCCTTGAGGGCGTTAAAGAAGCGCTTCCCGAAATCTTCATTGTTTCAGCTGTTGAGGTTAAGGACGGCGAAGGCGATGTTAAGGGTGATGTTGAAGGATTATCACTTTCCGTATCAAAGGCTGAGGGTGAAAAATGTGAGCGCTGCTGGAAGTTTACAAGAAATATCGGCAGCAATCCTGCTCATCCGACTCTTTGCGCAGACTGCGCTAAAACAATGGAGCTTCTTAACTTATAATAAATAAACACTCAGGTGAAAGAATGCACAAAAAGAAACATATATCCTGCGCTGTTATGATAGTTTTGATAGTTGCTTTTGACCAGATAACAAAGTATCTTGCAAAAACTCACCTTCAAAACGGCGCGGTGACATTCATAAAAAACTTTGTTCAGTTTCGGTATGCCGAAAACACGGGAATGGCGTTTTCAATGCTCAGCGGCGCAAGATGGATTTTTGTTGTTTTAACAATTGCCATCTGCGGCGCAGGGCTTTGGTATCTCTTTTCAGACAGATGTCCCTCGCTCTGGCATTACTGGAGCATAGGCGTTGTTATTGCAGGCGGTATAGGCAATCTGATAGACAGAGCGCTGTATGGGTATGTTGTTGACTTTATTGAGCCGCTTTTTGTGAATTTTGCTATTTTCAATATTGCCGACAGTGCTGTTACTCTCGGCGCTACGGTTTTTATTGTTAATTTAGTTGTTGAGCTTTTTAAAAGCGATAAGAAAAATGGAAAAGATTAATTTAACCTGCACCTCTTTGGGTGTTCGCATAGATAAATTCATCTGCGAAAATCTTGAAGATTTAACCCGTTCTTCAGTTCAGAAAATTATTGAAAACGGCAATGTTCTTGTTAATGGCAAAAGCGTTAATAAAAACTATAAATGCAAGATTAATGATGAAATTGAGGTTACAATTCCCGATGCCGTGCCTCTTGATGTTAAGGCTGAAAACATTCCGCTCAACATTGTATATGAGGACGCCGACCTTTTGGTTGTCAACAAACCCAAGGGAATGGTTGTTCACCCTGCAAACGGTAATTATAACTCAACTCTGGTTAATGCTCTTCTCCATCACTGCAAAGACAGTCTTTCGGGCATAAACGGCGTTATCCGTCCCGGAATTGTTCATAGAATTGATAAGGATACCTCGGGGCTGCTTATCGTTGCAAAAAACGATGCTTCGCATTTAAGCCTTGCCTCTCAGATTAAAGAGCATTCCTTCACAAGAGCATATGAAGCCGTTTTATACGGGAATATAAAAGAAGACGAAATAACGGTTAATCAGCCAATCGGAAGAAATCCGAAGGACAGAAAGAAAATGGCTGTAACCTTAAAAAATTCAAAATCCGCCGTAACTCATTTTTATGTTATCAAAAGATACGGTGATTTCACCCACGTTCGATGCGTTCTTGAAACGGGGCGAACCCACCAGATAAGAGTGCATTCGGCGTATATCGGGCATCCTGTTGCGGGAGATGAGGTTTACGGACCTAAAAAGGTTATAACCGAGCTTCAAGGTCAATGCCTTCATGCAAAGCAGATAGGCTTTGTTCATCCCAAAACAGGGGAATATATGGAGTTTGAAAGCGAGCTCCCCGATTATTTTAAAAGCTTTCTTAAAAAGCTTGAAAACAAAAGCAAATGAATCCTCTCGGGAGAAATAAATGGAAAGAACCTTTGAAAACTGGCTTGTTGTTTCGGATATAGACGGAACTCTTAAAAACAAGTTCAGAACAATTCCGAAGGCTAATATCGAAGCAATTGAAAAATTCACCAAGCTTGGCGGAAATTTCACTCTTGCTTCGGGCAGAACTCAGTCAAGTCTCGGAAGGAACTACAACCGAATATCTCCCAATCAGCCTGCCGTTGTTTTAAACGGAGCGGGTTTGTATGATTTTAATCAGCAGCAAATGATATGGCGCAGCACCATCGGCAAAAAGGGGCGCGATTTCGTTAAATATATTTCAACCGAGTTTGACGATATTTTCAAAAGAGTTGATATCGGAATATATTTCGATGACTATGTTTATGTTGTTCACAGCGGCTTGCTTTCAAGAAGCACAATGCATTTTGATAAGGCTCATTTTGAATATGTTAAATCCGTTGATGACGTTCCCGAGGAAGGCTGGATGAAGGTTATTTTCTGGGCGCTTCCAACAAATATGATTCGTTTACAGAGCAGAATTTTAACTCTTGAAAATCCTGATGCAAACTTTATGCCGTCAACCTCGGTCACTCTTGAAATGCTCCAGAAGGACACCCACAAGGGCGTTGGCATAATGAAGCTTGCGGATATGCTTGGAATAGAAAAAAGTCATGTTGCTGCAATCGGCGATTATTATAACGACTGGGATATGCTTCAAACCGTCGGACTTCCTGCCTGCGCAGGTCAGGCGCCCTCTTCGATAAAAAGAATAAGCAAGTTCAACGCCTGTCATTGCAACAAGGGTTGCGTTGCCGACCTTTTAAACTATATTATGAGCGGCAAGGCGGACGAGGATATTGCAAACGGAAGAATATAGCAAAATTACGGATTACGAGTCACGAATTGAGGTTTCTCGCGTTGCTCGGTCAATAATAGAAGGTGAATTCTTATGTTCAGGGATATGAGAAGAAAAAGGCAGCTGCTTTCTGAGGAAGAATGCAAAAAAATCCTTGAAAGAGGGAAAACGGCTGTTTTAGGTGTTTTAGGTGATGATGATTATCCTTACACCGTTCCGATTAACTATGTTTATTATAATGAAAAAATATATTTCCACTGCGCAAAAGAGGGTCATAAGCTCGATGCGATAAAAAGAAACAGCAAGGTTTCCCTCTGTATTGTTGACAGGGATGATATTCTTCAAAGCAAATACACAACGATTTTTAAATCCGTTATTCTTTTCGGAAGAGCAAGAACAATAAACGATGAAAAACTTATGAGAGAGGCGCTGACTGTTTTTGCCGAAAAATACTGTCCGGATTTTAAAGAGGGCATACCTGCTGAGATAGACAGGGAGTTTTCGGCAACCTGCGTTGTTGAAATTGATATTGAGCATATTTCAGGTAAACAGGGAATTGAGCTTGTTCGAGGTGATGTGATATGATGAAGGTCAGATATGGGGCAGAAGAGGATTTCAGTCTTGTTCAAAAGATTGATGATTCAATCATTATGCCCGAATTTAAAAAATGGGTTAACAACAGACAGGTTCTTTTAATATACGAAAACGATGATTTTGCAGGTTGGCTGCAATATAGCTTTTTCCTTGAAAGAATCCCGATGATAAACTATTTCTCGCTGTTTGAAGAGTTCAGAGGAATAGGGGACGGAACCCTTTCTCTTCTTATCTGGGAAAGACAGATGATGGAAAGAATGTATGATAAATTTATGGTTGCAATTAATAAAACTGATGAAAATGCAATCAGATTTTTTGAAGAAAAGGGCTATAAGCAAATAGGCGATGTTAATATCCCTAATGAAGAAGAAAAATCCATTTATTTTAAATTTAAACCGCTTTTTTGATACCTATGAGTAATTTTGAAAAGAATATCCGTTTTGAAGGACGGGAAGAATATAACGAAACCTATAAAAAAAACAGAGCAATAAGAATGGTAATCTGCATTGCAATTTTAGCCGCTCTGGCAATTATACTCTGCTTTCTGAGATTCAAGCCGCCGCTTGTTTCAAGTATGTTTATGATTGATTTTTCAATTATTCCCGAGCTTATTGCTGCAATTGCATATGGTCCCGTTGCAGGGGCTATTATATGCTTTTTAAGGTATGTTGTTCATATTGCGGTGCTGCCGAATTCATTTATTCCGGATGTTGCGTCTTTTATCATTGATTTAGTGTATCTTATCTTTGTCGGCGTTTTTTATAAATCGCGCCTGTTCTATAACAAGGAAAAGAATTACGACGACAGATATAAGAAAGAAAAATCATTTTTTGCTTGCTCAATGCTCGCTTCACTTCCGTCGTTGATTTTTCAGTTTTTCTTAACTGAATTTTTCACCTTTCCAATGCTTGAAAAGCATTATGAAAAGAGCGGAGTAAACTATGATTCGATTATAAGCGAATATTCCCATACTGTTGACGCAATCAGGCAGTATGTTTCTGAATTTACGGCAAAGCTTATTCCGAATATCAATGCTATTTGGCAGGGGATTTTAGTTATCAATCTTCCGATAACCTTTGGCAAATATGTTATCGCAACGCTTTTCGTTATGATAATATACAGATATATTTCGCCGTTTCTTCATTACGCACGATGATTATATGCAGAGAAAGATGAACCGAATGCTTGGTTTTCTGAGCATTCGGGTTTTTAATATTTACAAATAGTTCACAAGAATACTATTGACAGTCACGCGAACCTGTGGTATAATCAGGTAAACTTGAAAGGAGGGGAATGATATGCCGCAGTTTATTCCCGGAACAACACTTGAATACAGTGAAAGAGCAGGAATGTTCAGCACTCTTCTTCCGCTCATCCGCGCAACGGACGGCTTGACTTTATCGCAGGTTTGCGCAATAACCTCGCTTGAACCCTCAACAATTCAGAACTGGGTTAAGCGAAAATATGTTGCAAGCCCGATAAATAAAAAATACTACGAGCGCCAGCTTGCAAGAATTCTTTTGATTTCAACACTTCGCGATGCAATGATGATTGAAACAATCGGCGAGCTGCTCTCAATGGTAAACGGCAATGCGAATGATGAGGGCGATGATATAATCAGTGAAGATGCTTTATATGATTGCTTTTGCGAGGTTATAACAGGTGGCGCTGGGCAGATATTGAATTTTGAAGAAATACCGAGCCTCGTTAAAAAGGCAGTTGAAAACTATAATCCGCCATATGAAAAGGCGTATGATATTTTAACCTCGGCTCTCGAGATTATGGCATATGCCCATACCTCGGCGGAATACAAAAAGCTTGCAAACGGCAAGCTTGCTAAGATGAAAGAGGAGTATTAAAATAATGAAAAAGAATAAAAACAATGTTGTTGATGTTAACCTTTCGGAAAAGGTAACCAAGAGAGTTGTTGTTATAGTTGTTGCAGCGCTTCTTCTCGGAATAACCTTGTTCAACACCTTCACAATTGTTGATGCAGGTCACACGGGTGTTGTTGTAACAATGGGTAAGGTTAAAGAGGGCGTTTTGCAGGAGGGCATTCATGCAAAGGCTCCGTTTGTTCAGAAGGTTGTTAAGATTGATAACAGAATCAGAAAACTTGAGGTAAACACAGAGGCGTTCTCAAAGGACCTTCAGTCGGTAAACACGGTGCTTGCAATCAACTATCGCGTTGACACCTCAAAGAGCTACAGCATTTATAAGAATATCGGCGCAGACTATGAAACCGTTCTTGTTGTTCCCGCAGTTAACGAGGTTTTAAAGGCAATAACCTCAACATATACTGCCGAGGAAAGCGTAACAAACAGAGTTCTGATTTCCGACGGACTTATTAAGGGACTGAATGAAAAGCTCAATGATATCGGATTATATGTAACCGATGTTAATATTATCGACTTTCATTTCTCAGATGCTTTCATAACCGCAATTGAAGAAAAGCAGGTTGCTCAGCAAAAGCTTCTTAAAGCAGAAACCGAAAAGAAAACTGCAATAACAAACGCAGAAGCAGAAGCCGAGGCAACAAAAATTAAAGCAAAGGGCGAAGCAGAGGCAAACAAGGTTATCAGCGATTCGCTCACGAATAAGGTAATTGAAAACAAAAAGATTGAAAAATGGAACGGCGAACTGCCAAAGGTAACGGGCAATTCATCAAGCCTGATTGATATGGGCAGCTTAACCGATTCAAAAGAATAACAAAAGTGACTAAAAAGGGGTCTGACCCCTTTTTAGTCACTTTTTTGTTTACAAGGGGTCTGACCCCTTGTAAACAAATGAAATTGGGAGACCTTCTTTATGGAAGGTCTCCCATTGAGTGCCTTTTGCTTTTGCGTTAGTCCTTT
>JAFUZY010000114.1 GCA_017476375.1 Eubacterium sp. | reverse complement strand
TATGGGAATGACAATGACACAAAAAATCCTTGCCGCACACGCAGGTCTTGAAAGCGTTGAGGCAGGTCAGCTCATTGAAGCAAATCTTGATATGGTTCTCGGAAATGATGTAACTTCTCCGGTTGCTATCAATGAAATGAATAAATTCGATAAAAAAACGGTTTTCGATAAAACAAGAATTGCCCTTGTTATGGACCATTTCACCCCTAATAAGGATATTCAGTCCGCCGAAAACTGCAAGCAGGTAAGAAATTTTGCCAAGGCAAACGGAATAACTCATTATTTCGATGTCGGCAATATGGGAATTGAACATGCTCTTCTTCCCGAACAGGGAATTGTTACCTGCGGCGATTGTATTATCGGCGCTGATTCACACACCTGCACATACGGCGCTCTCGGCGCGTTCTCAACAGGCGTCGGCTCAACGGATATGGCAGCAGGAATGGTAACGGGTAAAGCGTGGTTCAAGGTTCCTTCTGCAATCAAGGTTGTTATAACGGGAAAGAAAAATAAGTTTATTTCAGGTAAGGATGTTGTTCTTCACTTAATCGGTGAAATCGGCGTTGACGGCGCTCTTTATAAGTCGCTTGAGTTTACAGGCGACGGCATAAAAGAGCTTTCAATGGACGACAGACTTTGCATTTCAAATATGGCTATTGAATGCGGAGCGAAAAACGGTATTTTCCCCGTTGACGAGGTTACTCTTGAATATGTTAAAGACCGTTCGGAAAGAGAATATAAGGTCTTTGAAGCAGATTCAGATGCTGAGTATGACAGCGTTGTTACAATCAACCTTTCCGAATTGAAGCCGACTGTTGCATTTCCTCATCTTCCCGAAAATACTAAAACTATTGATGAGATTGCTCCGGAGTCAATCAAAATTGACCAGGTTGTTATCGGCTCATGCACTAACGGAAGAATTGAAGATATGCGAACTGCCGCTGAAATACTTAAAGATAAAATGGTTGCAGACGGCGTCAGAGTTATTGTTATTCCTGCAACTCAGGCAATTTATCTTCAGTGCATCAAGGAAGGTCTTGCCGAGATTTTTGTTAAAGCAGGCGCAATTGTTTCAACTCCGACCTGCGGTCCCTGCCTCGGCGGACATATGGGAATCCTTGCTGCAGGCGAAAAAGCCGTTTCAACATCTAACAGAAATTTCGTCGGCAGAATGGGTCATGTTGACAGCGAAATATATCTTGCTTCCCCTGCGGTTGCAGCTGCATCTGCGGTTAAGGGATATATAGCAGATCCAAGGGAGGTTTAATTATGATTGCAAAAGGTAAAGTTCATAAATTCGGGGATAATATAGATACGGATGTTATAATCCCTGCAAGATATTTAAACAGAAGCGACGAGGCGTGGCTTGCGTCACACTGTATGGAAGATATTGACGCTTCTTTTGCTTCAAATGTTAAAAAGGGCGATATTATGGTTGCAAAGGCAAACTTCGGCTGCGGCTCTTCAAGGGAACACGCTCCCATTGCCATCAAGGCGTCGGGCGTCAGCTGTGTTATTGCGTCAACCTTTGCAAGAATTTTTTTCAGAAACGCAATTAATATCGGACTTCCGATTCTTGAATGTGATAAGGCTGCAAACGAGATTGAAGCAGGGGATGAGGTTGAAATTGATTTCGACAGCGGAATTATAACTGATATAACAACCTCAAAAACCTATAAGGCTCAGCCTTTTCCTTCATTCATTCAGAATATTATTAAAAACGGAGGCTTAATGAATTCTATTAAGTAAGTATTATGGAGATATTTATTATTGATGAAGCGTCATTAAGGAAAGCATGGGGCGCAGAAGGACAGTATTGGTTTTCATTTATTGATTATTCAATTGTTGAGGATTTCGATTTGATGCATATCGAAGTTCCCGAGGATATTGAAAAAGAAGAATTTTTCAGGCTTAAAGATATTATTCCTTATGTTAATGTTAAAAGATATGAGCTTGCAAAAGCATATATAAACACCCTTGAAAACAAAAAAATCAGAGCAAAATTTGATAGTCTTGAAAATGAGGAATTTGTTGAATATTTCTGGAAGTATTTTCATATATACCCTGAGTTTTTTGATAAATTCGGCGATTTTCAGACTGAATATCTCCTTTCGGCAGTTGAAAACTGGTGCAAGGAAAACAAAATTAATTACACCGTCTCGGTGTAATTAATTTTTTTATTGAACACTTTAACGCTTTAATGTGTTCATTTGGGGACAGTCCCCAATTGAACATAGCTTTATTTTATATTATAATATTGCATTAATTATATATATATGGTATAATATAACGAATTTAATGTAGGGTAGTATGCGATATGGTAATATTAGGAATTGACCCGGGATATGCGATAATCGGATGGGGTGCGGTTGAATACTCCCACGGAAGATTCAAGGTTCTCGGCTATGGTGCTATAACAACCGAAGCAAAAACACCTTTTCCCGAAAGGCTTCAGATAATATACAATGATATGTGTTATCTTTTTGAAAAATATAAGCCTGACGCTATGAGTATGGAAAAGCTGTTTTATAATTCAAACCAAAAAACCGTTATTGATGTTGCTCAGGCAAGAGGCGTTATAACACTTGCCGCTCAGATGTACGGCAGGGATATTTTTGAATACACTCCGCTCCAGGTTAAGCAGTCCGTTACCGGATACGGCAGGGCTGAAAAGAAACAGGTTCAGGAAATGACTAAGAGCATATTAGGGCTTGCATCTGTTCCGAAGCCTGACGACACTGCAGACGCTCTTGCAATGGCAATCTGCCACGGGCATTCAAGCGCATCATCAATCGGAAGACTAAACAATATAATTAATCAGCTTGGTGAATAATAATGATTTATAATGTTAAAGGTATTTTAACTTATGTTGACCCGACCTTTGCGGTTGTTGAGTGCGGCGGGGTCGGCTACAAATGCTTTATAAGCACAACAACTTTAAAAGAACTACCCGGCAAGGACAAAGAGGTGAATTTATTCACCTACCTTGCAGTCAGAGAGGATTCGATGGATTTATATGGCTTTAAGGAAACCGAAGAGCTTGAAGCCTTCAAACTTCTTATTTCCGTTTCGGGAATAGGTCCAAAGGCTGCAATGGCTATTCTCAGCGTTCTTTCTCCCGATAAGCTCTCTCTTGCTGTTTCAAGTGGCGATGTTCGCGCGATTTCATCAGCGCAGGGAGTAGGCAAAAAAACCGCTGAAAGAGTTGTTCTTGAGCTAAAGGATAAAATTGTTGGAATTGCTTCCGCCGCTTCTGCTTCGGCAATTGAGGGAATTCAGTCGGTTGCTTCATCTGATAATGCTCAGGAGGCTGTTGAGGTTCTTGTAACCCTTGGCTTCAACCAGAGTGACGCAAGCGCCGTTGTAGGAAAGATGGATAAATCCCTTTCCTCCGATGAAATGGTCAGAATAGGGCTTAAAGAGCTGTCGAGACATCTTTAAAGAATTAAGAATTAAGAGTTAAGAGTTAAGAATTTCGGGTGGGCGCTGCCCACACCCGATTATATAGAGGTTTTATTTAATGATAGAAAACGAAATGGATTTTGAAGGAAGACTTTCCGCTCCCGAATACATAGAAGGGGATAACGAAATAGAAAACTCTCTTCGTCCCAAACAGCTTTCCGACTATATAGGTCAGGTTAAGGCGAAGGAGAATCTTTCGGTCTATATTCAGGCGGCAAAGCAAAGAGGCGAAGCGCTCGACCATGTTTTGCTCTATGGTCCTCCCGGTCTTGGTAAAACAACGCTTGCGGGAATTGTTGCAAACGAGCTCGGAGTTAATCTTCGTATTACTTCGGGACCTGCGATAGAAAAGCAGGGCGACCTTGTTGCAATTCTTTCAAACCTTGAAAACGGCGATGTTCTTTTTATAGATGAAATTCACAGATTAAACAGAACTGTTGAAGAGATTTTGTATCCTGCAATGGAGGACGGAAAGATTGATATAATCATCGGCAAAGGTCCTTCGGCAAGAAGCTTTCAGCTCTCTCTTCCGAAATTTACCTTAATCGGCGCAACAACGAGAGCAGGTCAGATTTCCGCTCCTCTTCGCGACCGTTTCGGAGTTATATTGAGGCTTGAAATGTATACAAATGAAGAGCTTGCCGAAATTGTTAAGCGCTCATCAAAAATACTTCAGATTCCGCTTGATGATGAAGGAGCGCTGATGATTGCAAGCCGTTCAAGAGGAACACCGCGTATTGCAAACCGACTATTAAAGCGTTCGCGCGATTTTGCCGAGGTTAAATACGAAGGAGTTATCAACAAGAGTGCGGCAAGCGAGGCATTAACGAGTATGGATATTGATGAGCTTGGTCTTGATGCAGTTGACAGAAGGCTGCTCTCAACAATGATAAGGAACTATAACGGCGGACCCGTTGGTCTTGAAACAATTTCTGCGGCTATTGGTGAAGAATCAGTTACTATCGAGGATGTTTATGAACCGTATCTGATGCAGATAGGTTTTCTTGCAAGAACTCCTCGCGGAAGATGCGTAACTCCTGCAGGATATAAGCATCTCGGAATAGAGTTTAATCCCGAAAACAACAGCTCGCAGCAGAAACTTGATTTATAAGAAAGGTGAATATAATGGGAAGATTATTCGGAACAGACGGAGTAAGAGGAATAGCGAATAAGGATTTAACAAATGAGCTTGCAATGAAAATCGGAGCAGCTTCAGCGGCTGTGCTTCTCAAAGAGGCAAAAAGCGCAAAGCCCACTGTTTTGATTGGCAAGGATACCCGAGCTTCGGGCGATATGCTTGAAGCAGCGCTAACCGCCGGACTTTGTTCGGTTGGCTGCAATGTTCTTTCAATCGGAGTTGTTCCGACTCCTGCGGTTGCATATCTTGTCGGAAAATATGAGTGTGAGGCAGGAATTATGATTTCCGCGTCCCATAACCCCTGCGAATATAACGGAATAAAGATTTTCCAGAAGAGCGGATATAAGCTTGATGATTCAATCGAGGATGAAATCGAAAGAATTATTCTCGGTGAAGAGGATATGCCCGAGGCAAAAATCGGCGGTGAGGTTGGTAACAGACTCTACTCGAAAACCGCTGTCAGAGATTATATCGAGCATGTTGTTTCAACGACGGATGTTCGTTTTGACGGAATGAGCATTGCTCTTGACTGTGCAAACGGCTCGGCGTCTGTTTGTGCAAAAGAGATTTTCACCTCCCTCGGTGCCAAATGCTTAATGCTTTCCGATACGCCCGACGGAGTTAATATAAACGAAAACTGCGGCTCAACTCATCCCGAAGAGCTTATGAAATTCGTTAAGGATGCAGGTCTTGACCTCGGTCTTGCTTTTGACGGCGATGCCGACAGAATGCTTGCGGTTGATGAAAACGGCGAGCTTGTTGACGGAGAAAACGTTATCTCTATCTTCGCAAACAGACTTAAGCAGGAGGGCAGACTTAAAAACAATACTGCAGTTGTTACCGTTATGAGTAATATGGGCTTCTTCAAGTTCTGCGATGAATACGATATAAACTGCGCAAGGACTGCTGTCGGCGACAGATATGTTCTTGAAAGAATGTTGAAAGACGATTTCAATATCGGCGGCGAGCAGTCGGGTCATGTTATATTCCTTGACTACGCAACAACGGGCGACGGCGAGCTTTCGGGCGTTCAGCTTGTTGAAACAGTTGTTAAAAGCGGTAAAAAGCTTTCAGAGCTTGCAGGCATTATGACGGTTTATCCTCAGGTTCTTATTAATGTTAAGGTCTCGGCAGAGGGTAAACAGAAATATAACAACGATGAATATATTATTGCTGCAACCCAGAAGGCTGAAATGGAACTTATGGGCGACGGAAGAGTTCTTGTTCGTGTCAGCGGAACAGAACCCCTTGTTCGCGTTATGCTCGAGGGTAAGGATATAGACCACATAACAAAGCTCGGAAATGATATTGCTGACGTAGTCAGAGAACGACTTTCATAATGTAGAATTGAGAGTTAAAAATTGAGAATTCAGGGTGGGCGTTGCCACACCCGATTATAAGGATTTTATATGAGAATAGCAGATGAATGGAAGGATTATGAATTAATAGACTGCGCGTCCGGCGAAAAGCTTGAACGCTGGAACAGGCAGATATTAATCCGTCCTGACCCACAGGTTATATGGAAAACACAAAGGGCTCACCGTCTTTGGGCTCAGCCTTCGGCAAAGTATTTCCGCTCAAGAACGGGCGGCGGCGAATGGAAGGTATACACCCGAATGCCCGGTAGCTGGCAGATTAGATACAAGGATTTAACCTTCAATATAAAAACTATGGGATTTAAGCACACAGGCATATTTCCCGAGCAGGCGGTTAACTGGGATATGACCCGTGAGCTTATAAGAAGCCGAAGGGGTCAGGAGGTTAAAGTGTTAAACCTCTTTGCCTATACCGGCGCAGCAACCGTTGCCTGTCTTAAAGAGGGCGCAAGTGTTGTTCATGTTGACGCTTCAAAAGGTATGACCAACTGGGCAAAGGAAAATGCAAAGGCAAGCGGCGTTGACGAGGGTAATGTCCGCTGGATTGTTGACGACTG
>JAFUZY010000113.1 GCA_017476375.1 Eubacterium sp. | reverse complement strand
TTTCCTCGCTTGGCTTTGTTTTTGGGTCAATGAGGATGAGTTCATTTTCAAGCTTTTCAATACCTGATGCCGACACAAGCTTTGCAAATGCTTTTTCTGCGCCTGAGCCGCTTTCGCATGCAAAGGCTGAAACGTGCTTGCCTCTTAAAGTGTTTTCGCTAACAAAAGTACGAAGCGGCGGAGCCACGTTGCCAGCCCAAACAGGAAAGCCGATAATCACGCGCTCGTATTCATCAGCCTTAAATTCATACGGTTCAAGCACAGGCTTCTCAGCCATAACAGCACTCTTGCCGCCCCATAAAAACTTGCGAAAACCGCCGCTCGGATATGCCTTTTTAGGATAAATACGCAGCAAATCCGCACCGATAATTTCAGCAATCTTTTTTGCAGCATAGTCCGTGTTTTCTTCCATTGAATAATAAACAATTATCGTTTTCATATTTTTACTCCTTTTTGAGAATTTCAAATTTTTTGTTAAACAAGAATAATCCTATAACAGCATTGAAGCCGACTGCCGAAAAAACACTGAAGCGCTCCACAACGCCGAAGTATTTGGGTGGAACTGCCTTTTGTCCGACTGCTCCTACAAGCATCATAATCAGTGCAACAGTTGCCCAAACGCCTATACTTTTTATGCCTGTTTTTCTGAAACCGGATATTATCAGAATAATCAGCGAGGCGATTGACAGCAAAACCACCAAGGTGGTTACAACAATATGTCCAACCTCCTGAAAGGAAGCGATTTCCTTTCCGCTGTCTGCAAGAGGAAACATCGTGTATCCCACATTTGAAACCCAATTCATTACGGCAAACAAGTATATTCCTGTGCGAAAAAAGAGTGTTTGTGGCTTACTTTGCGCTACGGATATTGCAACGCATATAGGACACACAACGCTGCAGATATTGTATAGTGCAGCAAGCTGATTCCATAACATCCTTGACGGTGCATTCTCTGCAGAAAGGTCACTTACCGCTTGTGCCATCCAGTTATAATTTGGGTATGCAAGCGGCGAAATAACAACCGCTGCAATATATGACACAATCGCAATTATACCGGTAAGTCCTAAATAGTTAATCAGTTTCCTTTTCATTGTTTTTCTCAATTTTATTAATTAGGATAGTTTTTTCTTTTAAATATATTTTCTCGATTTGATAACCGTATTCTGTAAGTTCTTTTTTATAAGAGAGAAATGAGTGGTCAATCGGAAATGAGCATATTTTTTCCACCTCATCAAAGGTGAGTTCTTTAGGAGCGTTATTTTTTATGTATATCCATAGTTCTTTATACTTGCTCATTTGCCAGCTTTCCTTCATATTTCATAGGAGTAAATCTAATTCCGTTAACCGTCTGTTCTTCATCGGTTGTAACAAAGCCAATCGCTTTATAAAACGGAACTCCGTATGGCGAAGAATTTAGCGTAATCTTTTCGCCACGGTAATCCTTTAATAATTGTTTGGACAGCGCAGTGCCGATGCCCCGCCTGTGATAATTGCCATCAACAAAGAAAAAGCAAATATGCCTTTCGGCTGCTCTTATTCCGATTATGCCGATAAGCGTTTCGCCATCAAATGCACCGTAGTATTCAATCCCCGAAAGATAGTTTTCATCATGCAGACATTTCTTGAATTCTTCCGTTCCTTCGGGGGGATAATCAGGCGATTCATATTCCAAAAACACCTTCCATGCAAGCGCTAACGCTTCCGGAATTCTGTCATCTGTTATTCTTTCAATTTCAATGTTGTCCCCAAGTGCAAACCTCTTAACATAAACTCTTGACGGCTCACCGTCAATATCATCCATAATATCAAATAATTCAAAGCCGTATTTTTCGTACAGCCCGATATGATTTGTTGAAAGATAGATTGCTGGAACACCCTGCGCTTTTGCAAGGCGTTCAACCTCGTCAAAAAGCTTTCCTGCGTATCTGTGACCGCGGTATTTCGGGAAAGTGTAAACAAAGCCCACCCACGGCGTAAGGTCTGTCGGCTGAATGTCGTCTCTTTCCGCAAAGGTACAGTGAGAAATCAAATCGTCGCCGTCAGTAAGCAGCAGCACCTCAGAACGCTCGCCCATCACATCAAAAAATGTGTTTTCGCAGAGCTGTTTGTGCAAAAAGGCGCTTGCACTCCAACCGCTCTTTTTTATTTCCTCAAGCCAGTGTGATTGTCTTTCACTCTCAAAAAATCTGATTACTTTCATACTGCCTCCGTATTATTTTTTAACAAGTTCTCTGAACACAGCTTCCTTATCATAATTGCCGTCGGGAAGCCCCGGAATTTCCTTGTATGCCTTGCAAATTGACACGCTGAATTCCGTAAACAGTGCGCTGATTTCTTCATCTGTATACGGACATTCACCCGTTACAATCAAGGTTGTTATGCTATAAGAAACAAGCCATAAATCGCGAAAATATTTATCCGCTGTTGCGCCATCCATATTATAAGTATTCATCAGCGATTCGCGAACCAAATCCTGAGATAGCTTAAGCGCATTCATCGCACTGCCTTCAACATCATCGGGCGGATTCAGAAAGAGATATTTATAAAGCTCGGGCTCCTCTTTTGCAAACCTAATATAATTCCGACCGACTCCGAGAAAGGGGATTTTTGCTTTGAGTCCGTTTTTAACGCAGTCTTCATATAAATTCTTAGCATAGAGCCAAACCGCTTTTTTCAAATCATCAACTGTATCAAAAAAAGTGAAAAGCGGACGAGATGAAACACCAAGCGCAGCGCCGACTTCTCTTGCCGTAACTGCCGAAATGCCCTTTCGCCTTGTTATGTTAACCGCAGCCTCAATTATTTCTTCTTTCTGAAACTTTACCTTCGGCGGCATTATCTCACTCCTTTATTGTTGCAACAACCGTTATGCAACATATGTTGTCTATAAAAATAATAACACCTATCAAGCCCTTTGTCAATATAAATAATTTAAGACAGGGGTCTGACCCCTGTCTTAATCTATTTCAATATGCTTTTATAAATTCTTTCAT
>JAFUZY010000112.1 GCA_017476375.1 Eubacterium sp. | reverse complement strand
GATTAACAGACGATATTACATAGCACTCATTTGTTCCGAATGGGTATTTACACTTCAAATAATACCGGAGGTGTAAAATGGAAAATCAGAATTTAATTAAGAGAGGCAGTATTTTTTACTATGATTTAGGAGCAACAGACGGCTCAGTGCAAAGTGGAACAAGACCGGTAATGATTGTACAGAACGATAAAGGCAACTTTTACAGTCCTACTTTAATCGTAGTGCCGATAACAAGCGTTCCTAAAAAGTTTTATATGCCTACCCATGTGTTTATCGGAACACAGTTCGGTTTAACAGAAGATTCGATGTTACTTGCCGAACAATTAACAACAATAAACAAAGATAGTCTGCGAGAGTTCGTAGGAGTGGCTACAAAGGATTTTATGAGGCAGGTTGACCATGCGTTAGCGATAAGTATAGGGTTAACCCGAAAAAGCCGTAAAAAGACCTTTGAGGCGTGTCTATGCCCTACTTGCTTAAACAACTTCTTTGAAACTCACAACTATATCATCCGAAGGATAGATAAATTTCAAACAGAAAAAGACACTTGCACTTACTGTCAGCAGCGAATGGGTTATGACTACCGAATTATTGACAGAAAAGAGAAAAACGACAATGGCAACGATTCCCATCTGTCAAATATGTGAATCCATAAATCGCATAATTAACAAAAAACGATATTCAAGATAGTATTTGCTCAAGGAGGTACAAATGAAAATTGGTGGAGATACAAGTACACAGATGTATGTTTCAAGCGAAGTCAGATTTTACAAGGTTGACGAGTTAAAGGAATTGCTAGGTTGGAGCAGAGATACTGTACTGAAATTATTTAATGATCCAAAATTCCCTTCATCAGATTTTGGAAGAGAAAAAGTAGTAGAAGCTCATGCTTTAATTGAATATTTTTCTAAAAAGCATACAAAGGAGCTTGACAGATATTGGAATTAGGAGTGATTAAACATGGCAACAAAAATGCAAAGAAAGGCAAACGGTGAAGGCAGTTTAAGATTACGCAGTAATGGAACCTATGAATATCGTTTAACTTATTATGATATTTATGGCAACCGTAAAGCAAAATCCTTCTACGGACAAAGCGATGTGGTTTGTTATGAAAAGGCAGAAAAATTTATTGATACACTTGAAAAAGAGAAATTAGGAATCGATATAACTGCTACAATTCCGGACATCGTAAAAAACAAGTGTAAGCAGGATTTTGATATGAACTATGTTGGAGAACAAGGCTACTCTCGAAACCTTCACACAATCTCTATAATTGAAAAGAGTTCAATAGGACAAATTCCGATTACTGAAGTATCCGCACCGCTTATTGATATGTTTTTGAGAACCCTCACGGGTTATTCAAACAGTATTATTTCAAAGGTTTATAGGCATTTAAGACTTGCCTTTAGAGAAGCATATAACAAAGGCATTATCGAAAAAAACATATTTGAAATGGCAAACATCAGATGTCCAAAATCGATCAAAAAAACGAAAAAAGTAACTGGACTTACCAAAGATGAACAAAAGCGGTTTGTTGACTATCTTGAACAATATGACGCACCCCACGGAAGGAATGAATACAAGGCGCAACTTCTTATTTCACTTTATAGCGGAATGAGAATGGGTGAAGTAAATGCCTTACGCGCTGATAATATTGATTTCAAGCACGGTGTTATTCATGTCAGTTCTACAATTTCAAGAGGACTTGATTATCGTGCGTTCATTAAAGATGGAACCAAAACAAACGCAGGTATAAGAGATATTCCTATTATGAATAACCTTAAGCCAATCCTTAAAAAAGCAATTGAGGATGCGCCTGAAAACGAATACGGATTATTGTTTTATGATAATGAACATGATAAGCTTATTACCACTTGTCAGGTAAACGAGTTTTTCAAAAGGACCTGTATTAAATGTGACATTCCGCTACGAGGTCAGCATTCGTTGCGACACACCTTTGCAACAAGATGTATTGAAGCAAATATCCCTGCGGTAGTTCTCAAAAACTGGCTAGGTCATACAGATATTCATGTAACGCTTGATACTTACGCTGATGTGTTCAGTAATATGCACAACGAATCAATACTAAAACTCGACAGCTATATCAACAATTTATCAACCGTAAGTTAGAAAAAGCGCCTCAGCAAATGAGGCGTTTTTATATGGATATCTATTAACAATGACTATATTTATGAGTTATAATGCTTATGGGCTAAGATTGGTGATGTCTTCAGGAAATAATGCATAAGGGGTAGAATAAGGGGTAGATTTAACGGAACGACAAATCGCAAAACCCTGAAAGCCCTTGCAAATAGGGCGTTTATGTCAATCTGTGTTTTTTTCAATTCCCGTCCGGGTCACCAAGAAAAAAGCATCCCATGGGATGCTTTTTTCAATGAAGCCGCTATGCTAATTAAGAAATGAAGTCGCTTCGCTAATGAAGAAATTAAAATGTGAGAAATTGTTGAATGTTTGTTGCGGCTTCGCTTCATTCCTTCGTTTCTTCATTCCTTCATTGTGAAACATTGAAATCAGTTGAAGTCGCTATGCTAATTAAGAAATGAAGTCGCTTCGCTAATGAAGAAATTGAATGTGAGAAATTGTTGAATGTTTGTTGCGGTTTCGCTTCATTCCTTCGTTTCTTCATTCCTTCATTTTTTCATTAAAGATGTTTTGGAGATTAAATATGAGAAATGATGAATTATCCGTTCAGTCAATGGATTTTGCTGTTTCAATAATAAAACTTGTTAAAGAGTTAAAGGCGAAACACGAAACTATTATTTCAAATCAAATTGGAAGAAGCGGAACAAGTATAGGCGCCAACATCAGAGAAGCTCAATATGCCCATGGAACGGCAGATTTCATATCAAAGCTCCAAATTGCATTAAAAGAGGCAAACGAAACAGGATACTGGCTCGAATTACTATATAAAACCGAATACATTTCGTTAACTGAATACAAAAATCTTGAGGATGTCTGCAGAAGCCTGCGGGTAATGCTGATTTCTTCGATAAATACTGTAAAAAAGAATAACAAGTAAACAGCATAAGGGACTAATCACAATTTTATTTGTGAAAGTCCCTTTGTCTTTTAAAGAAACTCCTGTCCAAGCAAAAAACAGACCGAAACGAAACGGTCTGTCATTAATGAAATATTGCTATGCAATATGAAATACCTGCGGTATGAAATATCTCGCATTGCTCGATATGAAATAAGAACCTCGCCATTTTGCAAAATCAAAGATTTTGAAATGGTACCGAGAACCTTGTTATTCGCTACGCTCATAATAAAATTAATCCATAACAAGCCGCAGGAGGAGATGGCGGAAATTCAGGTTTGCTTAACATCCTTCAATCCGATAAAATGAATTTAAAAAATAATACTATATACATAATTGCCGTTTTGTGTTATAATAAATCCATCAAATATTTGTGAGGAAAGCTATGGGCGATTATAAAGTTATTGAAATAAAAAAATCTGTTTTTGAAAACAACGATAGGGAAGCGGATAAGCTCAGAGAGCAGTTGAAGAAAAACAAAACCTTTCTTTTAAATCTTATGTCTTCCCCGGGAAGCGGAAAAACAACAACGCTGGGCAGAACAATTGCAGCGCTCAAGGATGACTATAAAATGGGCGTTATGGAGGCTGATATAGATAGCGAGGTTGACGCTAAAACAATCTCCGAAACCGGCGTAAAAGCCATTCAGCTCCATACCGGAGGAATGTGCCATCTCGACGCCGGAATGACCTTGCAGGGGCTTGAAAGCATTGAGGCGGATGAATTTGATTTCATCGTTCTTGAAAATGTCGGCAACCTTGTTTGCCCTGCAGAATTTGACACCGGCGCAAGTAAAAACGCAATGATTCTTTCGGTTCCCGAGGGCGATGATAAGCCGCTTAAATATCCGCTGATGTTTTCAATCTGCGACTGCGTTCTCATTAATAAAATTGATACAAAGAGCGTTTTTGATTTTGATGATGAGGCAGTTGTTGAAAGAATAAAAAAGCTCAACCCGAAAGCTGAAATCTATTTTATCTCCGCAAAAACAGGCGAGGGAATGGAAGATTGGTTTAACTGGCTGAGAAAACAAATTGATAACTGGAATAAATAAAATCAACCTCGATAGATTATCTATCGAGGCTATTTTTATAATTACGAATTTTCAGGAGTTTCGATTAACACAGATTGTATTGTTATGAAGAATCCTCAATACCTAAATGCTAAATGTGTTTAAATATTCTCCGCTTAAACACTTTTCATTTATTTCCTTCAGGCTAAGCAACATTTCTTTTTTATCAGATAAATAAAAAGACAGGCTTCTGATAACTCTTCCGCTTTCAGAGAGGTGAAATTTCTCATATAGTTGAGAGTTTTTGTTTAGTTCATTAACGATATTAAGCGCCTTAATGTGTTTTGTATAATCATCCTCGCTGTATATCTGATATAAAAAGGCGTTCAGAGTAAACAAGGTTTTCTTGTTTTGAGCTTCGATAATGAATTCAAGCTGTATATGGGGAATGTTTGTTATTCGTATTCCTGTTTTAGGATTATCAATCATTATATAAAAGTAGAAACTACCCATTTCTTGCCGCTCGGCAAATTTTACTTTTTCATTTTTTAAGTATTCTTTGAAGTATTCAGCATATTCTATTGTATTCATAGCAATTCCTTTTAATAACTCATTTGAGTTAATTATATCATTGAATCAGCATAGTGTCAACTCAAATGAGGTAATTTTTTAATCTGTATTTGGTTATGCTTATAGTAACGCAAGGAGTTGATCGTTATGATGATTGGAACAGCAGTTCAAAAAAGAATACTTGAGTTATGCGCAGAGAAATCCATTACAGTAAATAAGTTAGCAACAATGAGTGGAATAACTCAATCCACATTGAACAACATAATGAGTGGACGAAATAACAGCACAACTATATCAACTATAAAGAAAATTTGTGACGGGATTGATATAAATATCCGCGACTTTTTTGATTCTCAAATTTTTGATGATTTGGAACAGGAAATAAAATAAAAATAGTGCTTCCAAATCGGAAGCGCTTATTTTTATAAGTAATAGTCAATAGCTACCGAGCTTTCCGCAACAGCGTGCATATGTTTTTTAACAACATTGCAGTGATACTCATCATTTTGATAATCCTCAAGCGCCTTTTCATCATCAAGCAGCACCTGAAGAATAATATCGTATGAACGGGGTGAGTGAAGAAAATCGCATCCGACTTCTATTCCTCTTAAAAGGGGAACATTTCCCTGCATTGAAAGAAGAATATCAGCCGCTTTTTTAACCTCTTCCTCGCTGTTATCTTTGAGTTTGAAACAAACTATATGTTTAATCATTTTATCACCTCAGAATTTCTCTTCTAATTTTTTAAATCTTGCAAAGAATTCAAAGTGCTTTTCAAACTGCTTGTTGAAAAATGCAATAATGTTTCCGTTGCAAAGAACAATAATAAGCGTTCCCCAGGTTATTCCGATGAATTTATGAAACAGAACAAGCGTCAGGGTGATGCTTATTATAAGAAAAACAGCGTCAAAGCCGATTTTGAATTTCCTTAAATCAAGTTTCTTTTCCTGAACAACGGTTCTAACGAAATAATCATATGCGCAGGGCGCAAGATATGTGTTCATAAAAAGTGCAACGCCGAGCGAGGTTAAAACCATTCCGAAAACGAAGAGGAAAATTCTCAGCCAAAGGGCTTCAACGGTTAAATCCCTGAGGCACCAAATGAAAAAATCAAGAATTGAGCCGTAAATAACCGCCGTTGCAAATGAGGTTAGATAGCTTAGCTTGAACTTTCCTACTGCAACGCACATCAGGGCAAGAACAAGCGCCTGAAAAATATACTCGGTTTGACCGTAGGTTAAAAAGCTAGCCTTTTCGCTTATTATGTATGTTGGCGCGGCAATCATTGAAAGCCCCATATTCGCCTTGGTCATTATTGCAATTGAAAAGGGCATTATAATTATCGCAAGAACAAAGGTCAGCTCTTTTGAAATTCTTATCTTACTTTTCATAAACAGACCTTTTGAGCGCTCCGATATACGGAAGATTTCTGTACTGTTGGTCATAGTCAAGTCCGTAGCCGACAACAAATTCATCGGGAACAGAACAGCCGACATAATCAGCATGAAGGTCAACAACTCTTCTTGCAGGTTTATCGAGAAGGGTGCAGATTGTTATTGATGCAGCGCCCCTTGTTTTAAGCATCTCGGAAACATACTGAAGAGTTCTGCCCGAGTCGAGAATATCCTCAATAAGAAGAACATCGTAGCCCGAAATATCAATATCAATATCCTTAACGATTTTAACCGAGCCCGAAGAACGGGTTGAACTGCCGTAGCTTGAAACCGCAAGGAAATCCAGTTTTAAGGGAAGGTCGATGCTTCTTGTTAAATCGGTCATAAAATAGATTGAACCTTTAAGAATACCAACAACAAGAAGATTTTTGCCTTTGAAATCCTTTGTTATCTGTGCGCCAAGGCGTTTGTTTATTTCTCTGAGCTCCTCCTCGCTTACGAGGATTTTTTCAACATCTTTGTTAAGTGCCATGGTTTTCTCCTATAATAACTGCCGCCCCTTTTTCAAGGGGCGCAGATTTTTTTATTCTATCTGTCTTCTCTGAAGTAGGACAGTCCGAGTGATGCCGGCGGCTGGTCCTCTTTCTTCTTTCTGACTGAAACAGCTATAAGAACGATTATTGTAACAACATAGGGAAGCATTTTGAAAAGCTCCTGCGACCTTAAAGTGAGTCCGGGAAGGAAGAGATAAACAATATATAGTCCGCCGAAAACGATTGAACCCAAGATACCCATATTCGGGCGCCAGATTGCAAAAATAACAAGCGCGATTGCAAGCCATCCTCTGTCGCCGAAGCCTTCGTTAGACCAAACGCCGTTTGCATAGTCCATAACATAGTAGAGTCCGCCGAAGCCTGCGATAATCGAACCAATGCAGGTTGCAAGGTATTTTGAACGGTTTACATTAATTCCTGCAGCGTCCGCTGTTGCAGGGTTTTCGCCGACTGCACGAAGGTGAAGTCCGCCGCGGGTTTTCTTTAAGAAATATGCGCAGACAAGGGCGACGATTATTGCAAAGTATGCAAGGAAACCATAGGACAGGAAAATTTTTCCGAACCAGCCCGTTGTTGCTGCAAAGGGAAGCTTCTTTGTGAAGAAGGAACTTGTTGTTGTTAATGCAACCGAGGGAACCTCGCTCTTTGTTAACTTAACAAGTGAGGCTCCGAAGAAGTTACCGAAGCCAACGCCGAAGGTTGTCAGCGCAAGACCTGTTACATTCTGATTAGCACGCAGAGTAACGGTTAAGAAGCAGTAAATAAGTCCTGCAAGCAGCGAACCGATAATTGTGCATAAAATCGGAATGAAGATTGAAAGAAAGGCGTTTGCATCAGCCTTGTTCGTCAGCGAGTTTTCATAAAGAAATGCTCCGATAACTCCGCTGATACCGCCGATATACATTATTCCGGGAATACCAAGGTTAAGGTTACCCGATTTTTCTGTTAAAATTTCACCTGTTGAGCCGTAGAGGAGCGGAACGCCCTGCATAACTGCTCTCTGGAGAAAAGTTATAACTACTGTTGATGAAAACATTTACTTATCCTCCTTTTTTGCAGAATGAAATTTGATTTTGTAGTTGATAAAGAATTCAGAGCCGATAATGAAGAAAAGAATAATTCCTGTTATAATATCGGAAACTGATTGGTCAAGTCCGAAAATAGTTGAGATTTCGTTTGCTCCTCGCTCAAAGAATGCAAGAAGGAACGAGGTTAAAATCATATAAATCGGATTGAATTTTGCAAGCCACGAAACCATAATTGCCGTAAAGCCTCTTCCGCCTGCAATTGTTGTTGTTAAGGTGTGGTTTGTTGAGCCGACGAGAAGGAGACCTGCAATTCCGCAGATAGCGCCTGAAAGAAGCATTGTTCTTAAGATAACCTTCTTAACATTTAAGCCGATGTATCTTGCAGTGTTTTCGCTCTCGCCGACAACGGCAAGTTCATATCCGTGTTTGCTGTATTTAAGATAAACATACATAAACACAACAAGCAAAAGAACAACGATAACATTTAAAAGATATTCTTTTCCGCCGATTACGGGAATCCAGCCTGCGTGGGTGCTTTGGTTGATGATGCCCATCTGACCCGAGCCCTTCGGGTTTTCCCATTTGATGATGAAATATTTAACAACCTGGGTTGCAACATAGTTCATCATAAGGGTGAAAAGAGTTTCATTTGTGTTGAAATTTGCCTTGAATATTGCAGGGATAACTGCCCAGATTGCACCTGCAACAACGGATGAGATAATCATAAACGGAATGAGAAGTCCGTTTGGAAGCTTGTTGCCGAGAAGAACCATACAGGCAGTTGTTGCAAGGGCTCCGATTAGAACCTGACCTTCGGCGCCGATGTTCCAGAATCTCATCTTAAATGCAGGGGTTACGGCAAGCGAAACGCAAAGCAGCATAACAAGGCTCTGCAGCAGGCTCCATACTCTTCTTGAGCTTCCAAAGGCGCCCTTAACCATTGTTATATAAACCTGAACAGGATTTTCGCCTGTTAAAAGCATTGTAACAAGTCCTGCAAAGATTAGGGCTGCAAGAATTGCAAGAAGTCTTATAACCCATGATTTGCTTTTGGGAAGCCCATCTCTTTTAACTATGTGAAAAAGAGGCTCTTTTGTTTTCTTTTCTTTAGTCATTCGATGCAACCTCCTTGTCCGTGCTTTTTGTCATAAGAAGACCGATGTCTTCTTTAGTTGTGTTTCTTCCGTCAACAATACCCGTAACCTTACCTGAGTTAATAACCATAATTCTGTCGCAAAGGGCGATGAGAACATCGAGGTCCTCGCCGACGAAGATTATTGAAACGCCCTCCTCCTTCTGTTTGTTGAGAAGGTTGTATATCATATATGAAGAGTTAATGTCAAGTCCGCGAACGGGATAGGCAACCATTAAAACTCTTGGCTCAAGCGCAATTTCTCTGCCGACAAGAACCTTTTGAACATTGCCGCCCGAAAGTCTGCGGACGGGGGTATTTGTTCCGGGGGTTACAACCTCAAGCTCTTCAATGATGTTTTCGGCAAGCTTTCTCGGCTTCTTTCTGTCGAGGAATTCGCTCTTTCCGCTCTTATATGAACGAAGCATCATATTATCGGTTATATCCATATTGCCGACAAGACCCATTCCGAGTCTGTCCTCGGGAACAAAGCTCATTGCAACGCCGAGCTTTCTTATTTCTCTTGGTGTTTTGCCAACAAGCTGCTGCTCAACCTCATCATGGTCAGTGAAAAGAATTGAAGAGCCCTTTTCACTTCTCTGAAGACCTGCGATTGATTCAAGCAGCTCCTTCTGACCCGAGCCCGAAATACCTGCAATACCGAAGATTTCGCCGCTGTTAACAGTGAAATTAATATCAGTTAACGCCATTGTTCCGTCGTGCTTTTTAACATTAAGGCGTTTAACAACCAGTCTCGGTTCGGGATTTTTGGGTTCTTTTCTCTCAATGTTGAGGTCAACCTTTTCGCCGACCATCATTTCAGTTAACGAAGCCTCGGTTGCGTCCTTTGTAAGAACTGTTCCGACATTTTCGCCCTTTCTGAGAGTTGCAACTCTGTCGGAAATTGCAAGAACCTCGTGAAGCTTGTGAGTTATTATGATAATTGATTTATTATCCTCGCGCATTTTGCGAAGAATATCAAATAGTTTGCTTGTTTCCTGAGGTGTTAAAACAGCGGTGGGCTCATCGAGAATAAGAATATCAGCCCCTCTGTAAAGCACCTTGATAATTTCAACAGTCTGCTTTTCCGAAACAGACATTTCATAAATCTTTTTATTGAGGTCGATAACGAAGCCGTATTTATCCGTTATTTCTCTTACTCTTTTTTCGGCTTCCTTTATGTTGTATTTTTTGGAATCATTTATTCCGAGAACGATGTTTTCTGTGGCAGTGAAAACATCAACCAGCTTGAAATGCTGGTGAATCATACCAATTTTGTATTCAAAAGCATCTTTCGGAGAAGCGATAACAACCTCTTTGCCGTCTACGAAAATTTTTCCCTCGTCGGGGAAATAAATTCCTGAAACCATATTCATAAGGGTTGTTTTACCCGAGCCGTTTTCGCCGAGAATCGCAAGTATTTCGCCTTTATAAACCTTTAGGTCAACATTCTTGTTTGCGACTACTTTGGTACCGAAGGCTTTGGTGATACCTTGTAATTCGAGTGCAACTTTCTTTTCCATTATGCTTCCCTTCATAATAAAACCAAATTTCCGTGACCGTGATAAACACGGCCACGGATAGTGTTAATTGTAAGTGTGATTATGACTGAAGGAGAGTGATTCCGTCGATGTCAATATCAAAGTAAGGAGCGCTGCGGTATTCAGACTCATGGAAGTAACCGTCCTTAATTACTTCTGTTTCGCCTGTGAAGGTTCCGTCATCGTCAACGTCAGCAAGATAAGTTGTAAGCTCTTTGCCGTCAACTGTGAAGGTCTTTGTATCAAATACATGGCGAGTGCCTGCAACAAGCTCTTCCTTAGCCTTGTCGATAGCTTCCTGTGTGCCTTTAGCAGCAGCCTTTTCGTTTACCTCTGTGAGAAGAACTGAATCAGTTCCAACTGTTCCAACCCAGTCAGCAGGAGTTTCTTTGCCTTCTGCAGTGTTCTGGATAGCGAGCTTCATATAAGGAGCCCAGTTGATTCTTGAAGAAACGATGAAGGTGTTGGGGCAAGCGTCAACAGTTGAACCGTTGTATGAAACATCGGGAACACCTGCTGTTTCGCAAGCTGTCGGAGCGCCCATTGAGTCAGCGTGCTGGCTGATAAGAACGCACTTTCTTGCGATGAGGTTGTTTGCTGCGTCTTTCTCTGCAGCTTCATCATACCATGAGTTTGTAAATGTTACTTCCATTGTTGCGCTTGGGCAAACGCTTCTTGCGCCGAGGAAGAATGATGTGTAACCGCTCTTAACCTCTGCATAAGGGAATGCGCCGACATAACCGATTTTAGCGTCGTCAGCCTTGATTGTGCCTGCTTCAATCATCTCGTTGAGCTTCATACCTGCAGCGATACCTGCAAGATATCTGCCTTCGTAGATTGATGCAAATGCATTGTGGTAGTTTGCAAGGCCTTCTGTGTGTGCCTTTGTTCCGGTTGCGTGGAAGAACTGAACATTCGGAGCAGCCTTTGCAGCTTCAATCATAAATGATTCGTGGCCAAAGCTGTCTGCGAAGATGAATGTGCATCCCTGGTCAACAAGGTCCATTGCTGTATCATAACAAATCTGACCCTCGTCAATACCTGTTTTCATAAGAATGTTTTCGCTTTTAATGCCAAGCTCTGAGCAAGCTTCCTTTGCAGCATTGATGAAGTTGAGGTCATAAGTTGAGTTTTCATCGTGTAAGAAGATGAAACCAACCTTGATATCAAGTCCTTCGCTTGCTGTGTTTGATGTTTTATCCTTAGCGTCATCTGTGTTCTTTGAGCAAGCAACAAATGCGCCTGCAACAACAAGAACAACTGCGAGAAGGATGGCAACAATTTTCTTTGAGAGATTCATAATTCTTTCCTCCAATAAAAATTTTTAATTCCTATATTATAAGCCTTTCGGCATTATAACCTTAATCCCTGAAAACGATTTCGCCTGTTTTTGCGTTCATACTCTCAACAATGGCGAGGGATTCAACCTTAACGCCCTGTTCTCTGAGCATATCGCCGCCGTGCTGATAGCCTTTTTCAATAACGATTCCGCAACCCGCAAGCTGAGCGCCGCCCTGATTAACAATATCAATAAGCCCTTTAAGAGCGTTTCCCATTGCAAGAAAATCATCAACAATAAGAATCTTATCGTCTTTGCTGATATATTTCTTTGAAACAAGAACATTATTTGTTACTCCGTGGGTGAAGGATTCAACCTCGCTTGTTAAAACATTGCCGTCATTGTTTTTCGTTTTTGACTTTTTAGCAAAAACAAGAGGGCATTCAAACTCGCGTGCAACCAACGCACCTATGGCTATGCCGGATGCTTCAATGGTCAGCACTTTGTTGACGCCCTCGTTTTCAAATAATCTGTGAAATTCTTCTGCTATTTTCTGCAAGAAAACGCAGTCTATCCGATGGTTAAGAAATCCGTCTACCTTCAGGATGTTGCCCTCGTAGACCTCACCCTCATTCAAAATCTTCTGCTTTAGTAAATCCATAATTTCCACCGCCGAAACTTGATACAAACATATAATAATAAAAGAAGCCTCAAATTTCAACAATTATTTGAGATTGACACCGTTTTTTAATCTTTTTCTATTTATTTATGATAAATTGCAGTATCAGCCTTTTTTCTTTTGTTTATTTTGACCATATATGTTGAAAGTTTTTGTGAGTATTTACAGTTTTCTTACCTCAACAGTGTATCTATATTAAAAACATTATTATAAAACATTCACGGTTTGACAAATATTGCACGCTCATTTATAATTATAGTATATTTCGACACATATATAAAAAGGCGGTGGTTTATTGAAAAAGCAAATTGCAAACATAATTTCCTTTTCAAGGATAATTGCCGCCGTTATTCTGTTTTTCTTCAGCGAAATAACAAACGCCTTCCTCGGAATATATATTTACTGCGGTTTTTCCGATTTAATAGACGGACCGATTGCAAGGAAGCTTGAAAGCGAAAGCATTTTTGGTTCAATTATGGATACGGCAGGGGATGTTTTAACCTATTTTGCACTTGCAAAAATTCTGATTATTCAAAGCCTTCTTCCTCTTTGGTTTTATGTATGGGAGGGTCTTGCAGTTGTTTTATTCTTGGTTTCGGCAACAATTTCAAAGCTTAAGGGCGGAAAATTCTATTTTGTTCATTCAAGATTCGGAAAGATAATGGGCGCGGCAATGTTTGTTCTTCCCTTTGCAATGAGGCTCTTCAATGTTTTAATCTGGATTGGGGTTATTTGCGCCGTTTCAAATATCGCGGCAGTTGAATCAATTTTAATTCAGGCAAAGCAGAAGAAGCTGCCCGAAGAAGAAATGCAAAATGCATAATGCAAAATTGAGGGTCGCAAGCGACGATAATAATTTTTTGAAAACATAGACATTGTTATTACTTTCTGTATAAAATAAGCAGGGGCGGGTTTCCATACCCGCCCGAATTGAATACCGACTGTTATTCTGCGGGAGGGTCAGGAGACCCTCCCCTACATTTTTATTCATTTCTTATTGTCTTGAGACAGCCCACTTATTTGTTTTACCAGACATATGAATCAAAGCCTAAATTGTTAAGTGAAAATCCATACATATCCAATAGGTATTCAGCATAGCTTACTAGATCCTTAAGATTTGCATTAGCTAAGTTTTGAACGAGGTAATCATATTCCCCATCTAGTGCTGTTTGTTCAATATCAAAGTATAGTGTGTGATTATTCCAAGTTTTAGAATTGAAGCTTACGATTGCAATATCATCAGGTTCGGCGTTATCTACTGAGTAATAGTATTCATAATAAACCGTAGCAGTGTTGCTGTATTTATCTAAAGCTACATGTGTGTATGAATATGCGCCGTCGCTATAATAAGTGTTTAACACAAGCAACAAGGTATCGTTCAATATGTAAACACTGGTGTAATTGTCTGCTGAGGATGAATAGTCATCTGTATACTCCAATCTTTTATCCCCGTCTTTGTCAAAATAACCGTATTGATCAATGACTTTTTTTAAAGCCTCATAAGCCTTCCCTTTTTTAGTATCAACAACGGTAACCTTGCAAGTGTATTTCTTTTTCTTTTCGCCGACGGATGCGGTTATAGTTGCCGAGCCGAGCTTTTTTGCCTTAACTTTGCCCTTTGAATCAACTGTTGCAATTTTTGTGTTGCTTGATTTCCAAGTGATTTTTTGGGAAGTACCTTTAACAGATAGTGTTGAGCTGCTGAAAATTGTTATGCTTGCCTTTGTCTTTGATATACTTGGGGTTTCAACAGTAACCTTGCATTTATAGGTTTTGCTTCCGACTTTTGCCGATATAGTTGCAGTTCCTTTTTCCTTTGCGGTAACTTTTCCTTGACTGTTAACTGTTGCAATTGATTTTTTTGAACTCGACCATTTAACCTTTTTCTTTGTGTTCTGAACTTTCAGGGTATAGGTTTGACCTTTAATTAAAACAATTTTGGTTTTGTTCAGCTTAACCTTTGATGTAGCCTGAACTTCAATAACTCCAATGTTAAGCGGAATTTTTGTTGATAAATCTGATGCGAGCGGAAACGCCGTTAATAAACAAAGGGCTAAAACAAAAGATAAAACCGATTTTTTAAACTGCTTCATAAAAGCTACCTCCTTAAGATAAAAAAATGCGCAGCCGAAGCTGCGCATTAAAAACGCATAGCTCCGATTGTCGCCAAACAAAACCAAATACACATACAAAAGCATACGCATTAAAAGAGCACGCATTTTTAACTAAATAAAAAAGCGTTATGCTTTTAGTATGTTTGAGTTTTGGTTTTTTATTTGGCTCCTTCATTTTAACATTATATATTTATATAGTCAAGAAATTTGTCGAAAAAGAAGATTATGAATAATATTGAAAGCTTTTGCTCATTGTATAAACAAGTAAAAAGCACCTTCCGTTGTGAAAGGTGCTTTCTTATTATAGTACTTAACATCTGTACATCTGTGAATTGACTTTGCAATTCATTGAGCCGTGTTAACACGGCTCTTATCCAGCCACTTCGGCATCGTGGGCAAGGGCTTTTTGCCTTGCCTCCTCGAGCATCATTGACTTAACCTTCATCAGCCTTGTTGTTGAGCTTCGCTCGTTTTCATCAAGCTTCATTGTTATATATTTAATGGTTTCCTCATATCTCGGAATCATAACATGCTCAAGGGCATTAACTCTTCGCCTCGTTTTTTCGATTTCGGCACTCATCAGTGCGCAGGATTTTTCAACCTCGGCAAGGCGGAGCATTAGCGGCATAATATCCGAAAGGGCTTTAACCGCATCATCAAGGTCGGCAGATGTGAAGGCATAGCCGTAGGAATAAATATCGTTTTCATCGGCGGTTCTGAGTTTTGCGTCAAAAACGGGAAGGATAACGCTCATAACATTCTTTTCTGTTATTTCAAGGCTCATATCCTGACAGGGCATCATAAGCGCAACATCAAGAGCCGCATCGCTCATAACCGAGCGCGCAACCGCCATATGCTTATTCGCTTCTTTTATGCCCTCTTCAACCTGACGGCGCAGCTCCTTGTTTTCTCTTACCAAATCAAGAAAACGGCGCATAAGCTCATCTCGTTTATCTTTAAGAAGCTTATGCCCCCTGCGTGCGGTTGCAAGCTTTCTTTTAAGATTAGTGAGCTCCATTCTGGTTGGATTAACATTCATAACTGCCATAGTTTCACCTTATAAGAATTACGAGTTACGGTTCGTTTGTGAGCGCTGCCAGTGGCAGATGAAGCGAACAAAAAGAACTGCCGAACGGTCAAAATTTGTCGGCGCTCCAAGCCGGTAACAAATTTTGGGAACCGTTGGTCGAGATTACGAATTTC
>JAFUZY010000111.1 GCA_017476375.1 Eubacterium sp. | reverse complement strand
CAAGCTTATTCATAATTGAGTTAAACAGCCACGCAGATGTGGGTTCTGTGCTTTGCTGTGAATTCCTAATCTGCTCCCAATGGCGCATTTTCCACCATTCTTCGTTATCAATAACCCTATTATCGAAATTTTTCTTTTGGTTTTTGTATTCATTAAGGGTTTCAATTGCAGTTTTAATTTGTTCTTCTCCAATAACTATTACAGATTTCTTAACCTTCTCGCCTGCTGCATTATCACTTGTTTTGGAATTGTTTATTTTTTTTGCAGAATTAATAGTTTCTATAATATCCTTTTGAACCTCTAATTCGCTGTAGACTGTTTTCTTTGCCATAGTATTTATCCTTTCATATAATCTTGAGCCATATTAAGTGGGTCAAATCTGAAATCAGGAAGAACCCTCGGTTTTCTCGGGGCAACTGTATATTCCATAAGCCCATATCTTATAGCATCGTAAATATGGTCCTCACCCTCAGTGTTGATATCCTCAACATTCTTTTCATCACAAACAAGCGCAGGAAGAGTTCTTATAGTCTGTTTGCAAGTATCAAAAACCTGAAACAAGCATTCTCCGTTCTCATCAAAATGCATTCTGTAATGAAACTGCATAAGACCGCTCAGGCGGTTATTCTTTCCGGGCTGAAAGTGAATATAAAACGGATGTTTTTCCATAACCCTTGCTATACTTTCTCCTCTTGATTTATCCCAAATTGAAGGGTCGGCAACGCCTGAAATATCTCTTCCTTTAAGCTCGGGGGAATTCTGTTCAATCTCTCTTATTTTTTGTGCAATAGCCGAGGGCTCAAGCCTTGCACCCTGGTTAGCTATTCCGTTCCAACCGTAGTATTCCTTAATAACATAACATTTTCCCTCTTCGTCGAAGGCAAGCCATAAAACCGCAAAGGGGCGGGAATATCCAAAATCGAACACTCTCATAATTCGCCAGTTATAAGGAATATCAAAGGGCTTGATAACATGAGTCCATTTACCGTCGTCGTAATGAAGCGGAACATTTTGCCATTCGCTGAATACCTGGCCGTCGAAGCTGTCCCAGGAGCCATATAGGAGCGCCTTTCGCTCTGCTTCGGGAAGAGCCGCAAGACTTGCAAGATATTCGGGGTCATTATCAAGAAGCTTCTGATTATCAAATACCGTCGCCGGAACAAATATTCTCCTCTTTGCAATCTGAATTGTTTTGCCCTCGGGCGTTGCGATATTGTATTTTGTTTCAATCGGGGTAAGCGGCGGTGCGGGTGTTATAAATCTTTCCTTGACCCACGCATGCCCGATTCCGCCGGGGTTTGCTGTTGCTCGCATATAAACCCTTGTGTTCGGTCCGGTTGGTCTGTTTCGGCTCATCAAATACATATACTGAGAATATGTAAAATGTGTTAACTCATCAAAGCCGATATAATCGTAAGGCTTTCCCTGATAATTGTATTTATCCTGTTCGTGCTGCATATACCCGAAGAAGAGTCTTGCACCAGAAGGAAACATCCATCTTTTTTCGCTTGAATTATATTTAGCTCTTGGAAATATTCTCGGATATAGCTCAAGTGAACGCGCTATCAATGCTTCAAGCTGCGGATATGTGCGCCTGAAAGTTATTCCTCGATAGTTTGGTATATGAACCTGTCTCAGCGGTTCTATAAGTGCTGCATCGCTCTTTCCGCCGCCTGCTGCACCGCCATAGAGGCATTCATATTCCGGGCGCTGCATAAACTGAATTTGCTTTGGCTGCGGTTTCCATATAACATCAGGCATTTGTTTCACCTTCAATAACTATGTTTTCTTTTGGGTTCGGAACAATCATAGGAATTTCAACAATTCCCGTTTCTTTGTCCTCACCTTCATCAAACCCGATGCGTTCGCGCTCAAGCTGAAGCTTTTCTCTTGCAATTGAAAGGGATGCTTCTTCTTTTGGAGTCAACCTTCCGTTTAGCATATATTTTAGATTTGCAAGTTTATCTAAAGACGAAACACAATCCTTAAAATTTCCGTATTTTGCTTTATTCTTCTTAGCATTTTCAAATTCCCCGATAAAATTATCAACAATATCAATAGCCTTATCCGTTATGGTTTCTAAACGACTTAGTTTTTCAACTTCTCGCCTTTCAGCTTCTTCGAGTGCTTTTTGATTGACTGTTGCTCGGAAATGCTTTCTATAATAGACCCAGTTTAAAGATTTACCGTATTTAGAAATAGTACTTTGGTCGACGCCGTATTCTTCAGCAAGCTCCCTGTAGCTTTTATCAGTCGTGATATATTCATATTGAACCTTGTTAACATCAAATTTTTTCTTTTTCATTTTTCACCTCTCAACTTAGCATAGCATATATGCATTTGAAAATGTCACACCCCCGCCCTATTATAAAAACCGCCGATAAGTTCGGCGGTTCATTCTTCATACTTTTTGTTTGAAATTTTAAAAATCGGGCATTGTTGATAGTCATTGAGGTTGTTGCAATATTTAGCTTGCCATTCAAGGAACTGATTTTTTGAACAAAAGAAAATTTGCAGACTTGTTTTTTCCTGAGGACCTTCACAGTAAATTGAAGCATTCGGGACAACAGAGTCAGAATGAAAAAAGGGACATTTACGCTCAACCCATTCGTTATGATTTTTTCTTTTGCTCATTTTTAACTCCTACTTTTTCTCTTTTCAACACGGCAAATAAACCTTGCTTAGTGAATATAAGCATAGGTTAGGTTCGGTTTTGCATTCTTTTTTGATTGCTCATAAAAAGACTTTTTGTCAGATTTCTTATACATAACAACCGTAACATAGTAGTGACCATTATAATTATTATAAAGCGCGTCCATTTCAATGAATTCATATCCTGGGACCTGCTGCTCCCAATATCTTTTATCATCACAACGGTTTTCTGCAAGGTCGCGAAGCTTATCGCGATTTATAGTAACATTTGGTTCTTCTTTAGTTATAGTTTTAACGCAGTTATTACTTTTCCAATACTTCTGTTTTCCTACAGATTTGTTGCTTGCGTAAATTGCAAAAGCTTCAGGAGAATACATGTATGGCTTGAACTTTTCAACTCTTCCTTTTGTTCCATATTTCCATAACTCCATAATTTCATCAGAAGTCATTCCAGGTGCACTGAAATATCCATGTATATGAAAATGGGGCATCCCTTTTTTTGCACCGCTTTTATAATATTCGCAGTGAGGAAAAACAAAATATTTTAAAAGAGAAGAGTTTAAGCCTTTCTTAATCATTTTTCGTTTAACTCTTTTAATGAATGCAGACCACTCCGCATTCAATCCTTCATAATCTTTTGGTGCAAATTCAGGTTTGTTTTCCATCGAGATAATAAAATCGTTCTCATCAAAGTTTTCGTTAATAATAAGAATTGCCTGCTGCAAAGAACGCTTTGCATTTTCTTTATCCATTTGCTCTTTAGTTTTCTGAGTTTTCTTTGGTGCATCTGGAATACGCTTTCCGCTGTTCTCATATACAGGATAGAATTTTATCTGCTTATACTTTCCTGCATCAGTTACATCTTTTCTGATTCGAGCCATTTTTATTATCTCCTCTTGAAAATGGCAGGGTTATTACTGCCAACTATAAGCCCGCAACCCGGGGCTTTCACCGGGTCGCTTTTTCTGGGTTATATTAATGTTTTTAATTAAAATTATTAAGGCTTATTAATCCTTAATCGTCTGTGTGTCCGAAGTGCTTTTTGTTCTTGTTATCTTAATGTTGTCGGCAGCATCCAGGGCAAGTTTTGCTTTAACGCCGCCGAAGAAATCAAATGCAGCTGATTTAATCAAACCGTTTGCAAGAAGCTCAGCTGAGCTTTTCAGAAGAGCTATTTCTCTTGCGCTGATTTTTAAATCAAGTTGCTTAGCTTCTTTAACAAACAACATATCAATACTTTCATTTGCTTCCTCGATTTTTTTCAAAGTCTTCGCTTCCTGTTTTGCTGCAGGGCAATCGCATTCATCCTTAAGAACTGCCTGTCCGCAAAATTCACATATTCCGTTTTTAATCATTTGTTACTCCTTTGTTTTCTATTCCCATAAGATAATTAATAGCTAAATCAATAAATGTTTTTTGATAATCTTCAAATCCTGTTTCTTCGTATTCACTAAGCGCAGAGACCAAAGATTGAAATTTTTCATCATTGAAAACCCTTTTTAATCCCACCAGATTTCCATTTTCATATACTTCTTCTAAGTGACTGTTTTCCTTAGTATAAATTTTAACTTTGTTTGTACTCTTGATTCCGACAGAAAACATTTCTTTATTGCTTTCGTCCGAATCTAATGGGGCATTTGGATTAGTCTCATCTTTTGTTTTTATTACGATTTCAAAATTATTCTTATCGGTTTCAGAATCTGAAAAGTATTTTCCAACCATTTCAGTAACAGCATTGCTCAAATCCTTATCGTCAACATAGCCGTTAACCTTTTTGAATTTTTTCACATAAGCTATAAATCCCATTTGCCTTATTTTTTCAATGTTGTTTACCATTTTATTTTTTCTCCTTCGTTTTGTAATTCAACTGAATCAATTATTGTTTCTCTGAAATAATCCTGTTCACTTTCAAACCTGGATTCCGCCTGCTGCGTGTTTTCCGCTTCAACAAGCGCATAACCGCTGAAATAAACTTTATATTTTTTCAAAATACTAATCACCCCTTTTATTTAAGTAACTTATATGTTGTTTGATATATCTGATAAAACAGATTTAATGGCAGCTCTTAGCTTTTCGGCGGTTGCAGAATCGGTCTGCTCAATTTTTGATATTCGGTCTTTGATTTCGTTTGCAGTCGACTGCAAATCGTTAAAAAGAAAACGGACGGCGAGAGTGTTTTCATCTGCATTGTTAACCTTGGCTTTTTTGAGTGCTTCCTGAAGTTTCTTTTCGGATTCTGCTTTTTCATTTGATATTTTTTCAAGCATTTCATTAAACTTTTTTGTGACACTTTCTTTTGCCTGCTTTACCGCTTCGCTTTTCTCTTTTTTGAGCTCCTTAATCTGTTGCTCATACTCTTTTTTTATTTCAGAATTATCAGAAGCTTTTTCAGGCTGTATAACAATCTCTTTGTTGCCTTTTTCTTTTTTTAATTCTGATTCAAGCTCCTTGTTTTTCTCAACAAGCTCAGCTTTGTCGTTATCGGCTTTTTCAAGGTCGAGCGTTAACTGTTCGGTTTGCTTTTTATAGTTTTCAACCTCTTGTTTAAGTTCTCGGGTTGATACTTCTTCCGGGTTAACTTTTTCAAGAAAATCCTCGCGTTCGTATGATGATATCTGCGAAATCAATTCGAGCTTTGTTATTCCAAGTGCAGCGTTATCATTAAGATATTCACTGCCGAGCTTTTCATAGGCAGAAATATAAGAATAAGCCTGTCTTTGCTTTATTCCGCAAGCCTGCTCTGCGTAATCCTCAAAGCTTGAGTAACCTATTTCTTCAAAGAGCTTTTTATCTCTCATCTCCTTAAGGTCTTTACAAACCTCAACAAGGGCGGACTGAAGAATTCTGCCATTTGTGATAATACGGTTATGAACTATGTAAGCCTCTTCTCTCTTGGTCAATAATTCATTCATCATGCAACCTCCTTTGTTTTCTTATTATTGTTGATATACGCTTTCCACTTCTCAAGAAATATATTAATCTCAGGAGTTCGAGCGCCGTTATATGCTGCTCTGCATTGAACTATTGAATTATTTTTATATTCAAGTGTGTAATATGATTTATCAGGTTCAGATACCCTTCTTATTAAGAAAATTGTTGTTTCACCCTTTAGATGCTTATTAGTGTATGAAGCTACGCAATGATGCATTTCAGCCCCTTCTTTATATAACTCCTCTTTGCTTTCTGCAGGACGAATCAGGAAAACACCGTCTGAAAAACAAAAAACCTTTTTTAACTTTTTTAATCTTTTATTGAATTTTTGTTGTAACTTTTTCTGTTCAGCTCGCTTTTTTGCATCCTTTATTTCTTTTTCCCGGGCTATCCTTTCGTTAATAATTTCTGTTAATTGCGCATGTGCGGTATAAAGATTTTCAGGAAGAACAATGTTTTTATTGTTCAGGTCGTAATCGAGTTCTGCACACTGTTTTCTATAATCTTTGTAATTCAAGAAGAACTCGCGTTCAACCGAGCCATAATTATATCTGCAATGGCAAAGTTTTCCTTGTTCTCTGACATATTTCATTACCTTTCCGGGCGAAAGAAATTCCAGTAACATTGAAATATAAATATCATAAGCGCAGTTGTCATCTAAAAACCGGAAAAATTTTTTATTATATTTGATGTTGTGCTTTTGAAGGAATTGAACGCATTGTAATTTATAAAGGTATTTTTCATTGATGCTTTTATATAGCTTATAGTGCTCACCATCCAGTTTGAGAAATTCATTAACTTTTGTTCTATTAAAATTAAAACAGCCTTTGTTACCACCGTGAAAATACTCATCAAGAAGTTCTTGATGACCTTGTTTAATCAGTCTTTCTGTAACAACAGGATAGGCACAATAAAACAATAGATAATGAATTAAATTATATACGCCATGATTCTCTATATACTGGTCAATACAGCTGTATTTCAAATTACTTTTTTTCCAGACTTCAAAGTTATAAAGTTTTATTCCCTCTCTTGTACTCTGACAATTACAAAACGGTTCGTCGACTTTATTGCAATCAGAGAAAAAGAAATTTGAAATATATTTATCTTTCAAATAAAGGCTTTGTCCGGTCCAACCGCCATTCAGAATGTAAAACCATTTGTGCAAATCAAAATATAGAATATTGAAACAATGATAGTCGGGTTGAGTGATTTTATAGTTTATATCATAGCTATATCTGAAAGAAAAAACATATGCAATCAAGGCACCCGTGGACTTATCAACCTTAAAATCTGCCACTTCGGCATAAACAGGTTTCTGATTATACGCAGCATATCTTTTTGTAACTTCCGTATGGCAGCAAGGGCAAATTACTTTTTCATTATGCTTTGCTTCAAGGAGCTTTCTGTCTTCTGGAAAAACAGTTCTTTTACCGCTCAGTTCCATACAAAAATCTTTACCGCAATGTGAGCAATGGGCATAGCGTTTTCTGCCTTCTTTGTATTGGAATATAAAATGCGAATCAATTAACAGAGTATTATGAACATAGTTCATAAGCGCTTTTGAAGGTCTTGCAGATTTTTTTAGCCTGTTCCATATCTTTGTAGCTTCTTGCTCGGTGAAATGATTCTTTCGCATATAAATCACCTCACACAAAATCCAAGATATCAACAATCTTGCTGCTTTGAACTTGATTAAATCCATAGTATTCATCAACCCAGCTATACACCTCGGCATCCTCTATCATTGCCATGTTATTTTTTGCCCGGTCTTTGGCTTTTGCTTTAATCTTGTTAATGCAGTCTGAAAGTGATTTCTTTTCATCTAAAACCTTATCTGCATTTTCATCACTATTAATTTTTGAAATAATATGCTCACATATTATTACGGCAATTGAACTAAGTTTTTCGGCTTCGCCGTCCACCTTCTCAATTGCCTGTTTTTGTTTTTCTGCCATAACCCTTCACTCCCCTTTCTAATCTAAATCTTCATACTCTGAATTTGTTTCATAGTTGAACAGTTCAACATAGTCAATTGAATTCTGAGGTGTGTTTGATTGATTCAGCATCTGCATAGCTATTAAAAGAGCTTCGCGATACTTTTTCTTTCTCATCTGACTGGCAAGCTGACTGTGAAGCAAGCAGAAATGCTTTGTTTCCTGTTCATCAAACTTACTTGTTTTAAGAGCGATTTTATCGCTTTCTTCTCTTAAGCGGCAATATAGCTCATTGCCTTTTTCCCTGGATATCTTGTTTTGAGCCCTGAGATTAAAAAGATAGTAAACCCCGAGGAAGAAAACCGCTTCTGCTATTGACTTGCTTTTGAGCTCATGAAAATCATCAAACTCGATTTTTAAATCCTGGCTTTTTCTCTTGGCAAGCTCAGTCAGTTCCAAAACACGAATATTGTATTTATTCATCAGGCTTGTCCTTTTCTTTTTTCTTTTTGAACATTGAATAGATTTTCTTTTTAACAATATCTTTTTCAGTGCCTGCTGCAAAGAGTTCTTTTATGTAAGCCTCAATGTTTTTATATATTGTATTTTCAACCTCGGCAGCTAACAGCTGATTGTATTTTTCGTCAACATAGATTTCATCAGGTGTAACAGTCACCCAAGAACGCCATGTTTTTTCCGGCGCAATTGCATATGAATACTGCCAGGTTTTATTATGCTTTTCTTTGCACTTATGAGCTGAAACAACCTGATAAAACTCACTCTTCAAAAACTCTGCTTTTGGTGATTTATCAGATATATGCACCGCCCATCCTTTTTGCATACAAATATCACATTCAATTCTTGTCATGATACTTTTCATCTCCCTTAAGCAACACCTGAATTTTATAGTCTGTTTTTTTCATATAAACTTGAAATTCACAGACTGAACCCATATTTAAAGCAACCTTTGCCGCATCCTCAAATTCATCACGGCTCATATACCATTTTTCTCTTATTCCCTGCTTTTCAGCTTCGGCAATACGCTGAGCTTGTCTGTTATACTCAATTTCATCAACAACCTTTTCGATTATTTTACAAAGAATAATTAATGCTATAACAAGTCCGATGCTTCCGAAAAACAGTATTCCTGCCATTTTATATTCCCACATAGCTATTCTCCAATATAGTTCAAAGCTTCCTGAGTTAACTCAAGGTTGCTCAGTTTGGTTATATCAATAACCGTCTGGCCGTCGGTGCGCTCAATAGTCAGAAGCTTTTTTAAATCAGCTGTATCCTTCAAGACTATGTTTGTTATGGACGAATCAAGAGCCCTGAGAGTTCTTCCGAGAAAAAGCTCGATAAAGGTTGCCTTGTCCATTTCTTTTTTTACATAAGGAATTTTTTTCATCAAAACGCCTCGCTTTCTAAGAATAAAATAATTACTGTTAAAACTATTGCGGTAAAAACAAACCTGAGAAGGATTTTAAACTGCTTTTCGGGGCTGTTCTTGATTTCGTTTATGCTATCCCCGAGCCATTTAAAAAGTCTTGTTATAAATATCGCCCCTTTCTTCCGGGTGAGCTGAGTAATAACGGCTCATATTATCAGATAACCTTTTGCACCATTTTTCTTCAATGGATTCACGCTCATTATCTGCTAAGGATTCATAGTCCTTAACTTCACCATCAATGATGATGCAGCATGTGCAGGTTAGCTCTGTTGCTTTTCTTGCCATATTCTCAGCTCCTTTCTAAAAATTTATTTATTATTTGAAATATTAAGAACGGCGGCGCCTGTCCGTTTTAATCGTTTTCCGGGTCTTATCAGAGCAACGGAACTGAAAGGTTAGGCAGCCAGGGGGTCAGACTGCCTGCTGCAAAAGCAAAGATGCACTTATGAATTTAGGAGTAAACAAACAAATCAGAAAGTAGCTCCGTTGCCCCGATAAAACTCGGAATATTAAATTTTTAACTCATTCCCCGCAAGAACAGCAGAGTTTCGGAAAGCTCCGGGGCTGTCCCTGCATCAGCCTTTTTGCAGTCGAATGTCCGAAAAAAATTTATCTATATTGCGAAATATTTTCTGCAGAGAGCTCCGCTGCTCCTGCGGGGAATGAATCATTTAAAAAACGAATATAAGAAATGCGATACCTTCAAGATACAAAACTATAAGAAGTAAAAATGAAACACTGTAACGAACTGCCGAAAAATGTTTTCCATCAAATGTTCTCGAGAACATAAGTAAAGTTGCAACAACTGTAATAATGAAAACAACTGTAAATACTTTCATTCCCCTGCTCCTTTCGTGTTGTTATGATTTGATAACTTCAATTCAATTACTTTGGTTTTCCGAAGTTTTATGGCAAAAAAAGAACAGACGAAGATTGTCTAAGGGTTCTTGCATTAATTCCATTGCCTTAATCATTTCGCTTTGTTTAAATTCACTAATGTTATTAATTTTCTGCGAAAAAGTTGGCGGAGCAATTCCCATATCCTTAGCAAATGCGTCGTCTGTGTAGTTTAATTCTTTTCTTCTTCCGTTAAATTTTGAATAATCATAATCAAATTTTGGTTGGTTTTTAACATATTCTGTAGCCATTTTTTTAGCTCCTTTATTTATTTTCATTCACATATTATCACTTTGGTTTTCCAAAGTCAACACTTTTTCCAAACTTTTTTTATTTTTTCCAAAGTTTTTTCTTGCGATTTTCCAAAGATTATTATATAATACCATTTGAAAGGAGCTGATATTATGGTTACATTTGCAGAAAGACTATGTGAAGCATTAGAAAAAAGAAATATGCGTGCTGCAGATTTAGCAAGGCTTTCAAAAACACCCGAAAGTGTTATTTCTCAATACAAAAAGGGTATGTATCAGCCTAAGCAAAAAAGAACAGAACAATTTGCTAAAATTCTGGATGTTTCTGTTTCTTGGCTTATGGGTGCTGATGTACCTATGGAAAATCAATCAACAGCAACAATCAAATTCAACTACCCCGATGTCAGTGATGATTATATTGAATTTCCTGTTATAGGTGAGGTTGCTGCGGGCTTTGATAAAATTGCAGTTGAGGAATGGACGGAAGATAAAATAAAAATCCACCCGGATTACTTAAAAGGTAAATCCCGAGAGGATTATTTTGTTCTGCGTGTTAAGGGTGACAGTATGTATCCCCTTTATCTTGAAAACGATAAAGTCTTAGTGCGCCGCCAGAATTCGGTTGACTATAACGGTCAGATTGCCGTTGTTATTTACGGTGATGATTGCGGAACTATAAAAAAAGTTGAATATAGAAACGACTGCATTATGCTTGTTCCGATTAACCCACAAGTAAAGCCCGAAAAGATATCAGATGTAGAAGCCGAGAAGCTCCAAGTCCTCGGCGTTCCACAGCTGCTTGTAAGAGAAATAGAAGAGTAATGATACAAGAGGAATTCATATGAAACAAAAACTTTCATTATTTATAATAGTGTTTATTGTTATAATTTCTTGTGCTATATGTTTTGCTGTTCAAAATAATAAAATCTCAAAGCTTGAATATGCTGCAAAATCTGCAAAAGTATCAGCAAATTCTGAATTCTCTTCATATAACAATAAATTGTCTGTATTAAAGTCAGAAAACGAGGCTCATAAAAGCAACGAAGAGTTTTATTATTCAATTATGGAAAGTTACGCTGAAACTGATTATAAGATTTACAGTAAGGAAGAAAGCAAATTTTTCAAATCGCTTTCTGATGATAAGAAAGCCTTGTACAGTCGTGCTTATGATGAAGGCTACGAAGGTGGATTTATGGATGGCGCTGACAGTGAACATGATAAAGCATATAACGAAGGCGAAGATAAAGGTTATAGTATGGGTGAAGAATCTGGTTATGAAGAAGGATACCAAAAAGGTTATGATAAAGGCTATCGGGACGGTTACGACGAGGCTAAAGATTATTACAATGATTAGTATCTATTCAAGTTATCAGCAAGTTAATTATTGCTCATTATTTTGAATTTTTGCTATTAACAAACATTTTTTAATTAAATATGTTTGTTAATAGCAAATTGCAAGCAAGTTAAAAATGATATCATAATATCAAGAAAGGAAGTGAGATAATGAAATATGCTGCAGCTTATATCCGCGTTTCTGATGAGCGCCAGGATGAATATTCCCCCGATTCTCAGCTGAAGCTAATTAAGGAATATGCTGTTCGCAATGAATATGATATTCCTGAAGAATGTGTTTTCTATGATGACGGAATTTCCGGGCGCAGCACTAAGAACCGAAAGAGCTTTAAAGAAATGATTGCATTTGCAACCTCAAAGGCTCATCCCGTTGAAGCTATAATCGTTTGGAAGTTCAGCCGATTTATGCGCAACCAGGAAGAAAGCATAATTTACAAGGCTATGTTAAAAAGGCATAATGTTTCCGTTATCTCTGTTTCCGAATCCGTCGGCGATTCCGCCTTCGCTCCGCTGATTGAAAGAAACATTGAGTTCTTTGATGAATACTATTCAGACCGTCTTTCTCAGGAAGTTAAGCGCGGTATGAAAGAAAAGGCTTCCAGGGGCGAGCCGCTCTGTGCCGCTCCATTCGGTTATAAGCTTGAAAACAAATGCTATTATCCCGATGAAAACGCCGATTATATCAGATACATATTCAAAGCATACATTAACGGAATGGGTTTAAGGCAGATTGCCCGGTACCTTCAATCTCAGGGAGTGCGAACAAAGCGCGGAAACCTTCCCGATAATAGGTTTGTTGAATACATAATATGCAATCCTGTTTATATCGGCAAAATCAGATGGAGCACTAACGGAAGAGCTTCATCAAACCGATATAAGAATTTAGAAGATGTTATGATTGTTGACGGAAATCACGAAGCAATTATTGATATGGAAACATGGGAAAAGGCTCAAGAGATTAATCAATCAATGAAGCTGAAATACGGCAAATATCAGCGCAGGGAGCAGCCTATTGAATGGATGCTCAAAGGGCTGCTGCGCTGTGACTGCAGCGGGGCAACCCTTGTTCATCAATCAACTAAGGAACCTGCTGTTCAGTGCCATAACTATGCGCGCGGCCAGTGCAAACAGTCTCACCACTTATCACTAAAAAAAGCGAATGAAGCTGTTATCAGCGGACTTGAAAGCTCAATTAAAAATTCAAGTTTTAATATTCTTCCGAAAACAAATAAAGATATAGGTTTTATCGACTATGATGCTTTGATTCAAAAAGAAAAAGAAAAAATCGAACGCGCCTCAGCTGCATACGATGCAGGCTTTGACACGCTCGAAGAGTACGGCAGGAAGAAGCGAGCTTATAAAAACAATATTGATGAACTCTTGAAGCAGAAAGAAGCAGCTCCAAAGAAAGAAGATAAGATTATTAACGATGATTTTATATCAAAGGTTAAAAGTATAACAAAATTCATTCAATCCCCGGACATTTCCGAACAGGCTAAAAACGCAGCTCTCAGAACGATTATAGACCACATAGACTATGAAAAGTCAAAAAATAATTTGAAAATATTTTTTTATATTTAAAAATTATATCTTTTTTCCATATGGCGGACCGGACGGTGAGCTTGGCGCAAGCTTGCGTTATCTTTCTCAGAGATACTCAATGCCGTATGCGGAGCTTAAAGGTCTTTTAACCGATATAGGCGTTGAAGAGCTTGGTCACCTTGAAATGATTGGAACAATGATTCATCAGCTTACAAAAAATTTAACTGAAAAACAGATTGAAGAAAACCCGGCATTCGCAGGCTACTTTGTTGACCACACAAACGGCGTTTATCCAACCTCCGCAAGCGGTTTTCCGTGGAGCGCAGCAAGCATGCAGGTTAAGGGCGACCCGATTGCCGATATAAACGAGGACTTAGCTGCAGAGCAGAAAGCAAGGGTTACTTACGACAACATTCTTCGTCTTGTTGACGACCCGGACATTATTGAGCCGATTAAATTCCTCAGAGAACGCGAAATCGTTCATTACCAGCGTTTTGGGGAGGGATTAAGGCTTATAACAGACAGACTCGACTCGAAGAATTATTATATCAATAATCCGGGATTTGATAAATAAGACGAACAATTTTTATGGCGAGAATCGCTTCTCATTGTATGCAAACTTTTACGCATCTCAATTAACGAGATGGCGAGAATCTCTTCTCAACTATCGAACAGTCCACCGGACTGTTCTCCCGATTTCGTGCGACCTGTGGTCTGCGAAATCGGAGTTCGTTTCGATTCTCGCATTCTATGAAAAAATAAAGGGGCTGTAAAAAAACAGCCAGATAAAAATACAGGAATTCACTGAAAAGTGAGTTTCTGTATTTTTTAACACATTGCTGATATTTGGTTGAAAAATCATTGTTTTTGAGTATGGAAAACAGAGGTGCTT
>JAFUZY010000110.1 GCA_017476375.1 Eubacterium sp. | reverse complement strand
GGAAATAAAGCAGTGGTTTATTTGAACATTGCTCGTCTGCATAAGGTCTATTCCGTCGGTATTTGCAACGTTGCGGTTATTGTTGATAACAAGGTTTTGAACTTTAAGATTTTCACATCTTGTTGTTCTGAAAGTCCAGCTTGCACTATTGAAAAGAATAATATTGTTAACATTAATGTTTTTGCTTTCCTCAAGCGAAACAAGCCTTCCGTATTTTGAGGGGTGGGCAAAGCGAAGCATTTTTCGATATGTTTTTCGCATTTCAATAACATCAATAAATTCCGCGGGTTCGGTTATATTTTTATCAAGATATGGCTTTCTGCCGAAAAGATGTCCGTTTCCGTTAATCGTTCCGCCGCCTGTCAGCGCAATGTTTTCGCAGCCGTTTGCGTAAATGAATGCCTTGTGTAAAAAGCCCTCTCCGCTCTCCTCGGCAATAAGCGAGCTGTTTTTCTCAACAAAGAGGGTAACGTTGCTTCTGAGGATTATTGTTTTTGCAGTGAAATCTCCGCCGCTAACAACAGCGTATCCGCCCCCGTTATCGGAGCAGGTTTTTATGCAATCGTTTATTGCCCTTGCGTTATCAATGCTTTTATCGTTCGGGACTGCGCCGAAATCGGTTATGAAATATGCGTTTTCCTTTGGAATCTCCTGAGAGAAAATGTATTCGTCAAGCGGAAGATAGGAGGTGTAGTCGAACTCATATTCCTCCTTGAATGCATCGCCCTCGCAAATTCTTAAATCCTTGCCGAAAAGAAGGGTTTTAAGCTTTTCCTTCGGCGTTCTTTTTGCTTTCATAATACCATCCTCAAAATATGCGTAAAGATATTTAAATAGTATTATCTTTTTATTCTTTTGTCAAGAAAACAAGGCTGAAACAGCCTGTGTAAAGTTGACAAAATTTTATACGGTGGTATAATTATACCGACTGATGAATTTTTATGCGTTTGGAGAAGGCTTATGTTAACCAAAAAGCGGATAGCGGCATTGATAATTGCCCTCGCCATGGTTTTTACCATGGTCTTTTCCGCGTTGTTCATTGTGCGCAATGCCGAACATAAATGCTCTGAAACGGAATGCGGTGTTTGCACGCAGATAAGCTGCTGTATCAGCAACTTAAACAACATAACGCCAAAGCCTGAAACGGGTTGGGACAGTGCGTTCATTTCCTTTGCGCTTGTTCTTATTATAGGCGCAGTTCTGTGCGTTAAAAGGCAAAAAACCTTAACCGAACTTAAGATAAAACTTTCAAATTAACATATCGGCAAAGCTTTATTATTCAAGGGCGTTTTGCGCCCTTTTTGTTGCTATGTTTTTTTGGAGGTTTATTTTTATGAAAAGAATTTTGAGTGCTTTACTCATTATAACTATATTAATATGTTCAACCACGCTTGCTTCTTGCTCTGTTCATAAAGAAAAAGAACAAAATAGAGGTGAAGAAATAACAATTATAACAACTATTTTCCCAATATATGATTGGCTAAGAAATATCACGCAGAATGTTAATTCAGCAAAAGTGGCAATACTTGCAGACAGCGGAGCAGACCTGCATAGTTTTCAGCCCACAGCGGAAGATATTATAAATATTCAAAACTGCGATTTATTTGTTTTTGTTGGCGGAGAAAGTGATGAATGGGCAGAGGACACTGTCGAAAATGCTAACAATCCTGATATGATAGCGTTAAATCTTCTCTCGGCTCTTGGCGGCATGGCAAAGCAGGAAGAAATTATTGAAGGAATGCAGGAGGAAAAAGAGAAGGAAGAAAAAGAAGAGGAGAAAAAAGAATATGATGAACATATTTGGCTTTCGCTTAAAAATTCAAAATTCCTTGTTGATGTTATAACGAAGGCTCTCTGTGAAGCGGACAAGAACAACGCTGCCCTTTACAAATCAAATGCATCAAAATATTCAGAAAAGCTCAGTTCCCTTGATGAAAAATATGAAAACTGCGTTAATTCCGCAAAAAATAACACCCTTCTTTTCGGTGACCGTTTCCCGTTCAGATACCTGACGGATGATTATTCAATAAATTATTATGCAGCATTTGTCGGATGCTCTGCAGAAACCGAAGCGAGCTTCGAGACTATAAGCTTTCTTTCTGATAAGATTGACGAGCTTTTACTAAAGTATGTTATTGTTCTTGAAGGAACTGACCATAGTATAGCAAAAACAATTATTGAAAACACGGCTACGAAAGATGCTGAAATAATAATGATGAATTCTATGCAGTCGATAGCAGCAAAAGATATTAAAAGTGGTGTAACCTATATATCTTTAATGCAGGAAAACCTTGAAGCTCTTGAAAAAGCTCTTAATTAACAGGTGATTGAAATGGCTATATTAAAATGCAAAAGCCTTGCTTTAGGCTACGATAAAAGTATTGTTGCAGATAACATAAATTTTCAAATTAACAGCGGCGATTACCTTTGCATTGTGGGTGAAAACGGCTCGGGCAAATCAACGCTTATGAAAACCTTGCTGAATCTTCAAAAACCGCTTGGCGGAGAAATAGTTTTCGGCGACGGACTTAAAAAGAATGAAATAGGTTATCTGCCCCAACAAACCGTTGTTCAAAAAGATTTTCCTGCATCGGTTTGGGAAATTGTTGTTTCGGGTAATCTTGCAAAAAAATCGGTTTTACCCTTTTATTCAAAAGAGGATAAGAAAAGGGCGAGCGATAATCTTGAAAAAATGGGAATCACTGATTTAAAGAAACGTTGTTATCGCGAACTTTCGGGCGGTCAGCAGCAAAGGGTTCTTCTTGCGCGTGCTCTTTGCGCAACAACAAAACTTCTGCTTCTTGATGAGCCTGTTTCGGGTCTTGACCCGAAGGTAACGGCTGAAATGTACGCCCTGATTGAAGAGCTTAACAAGCAGGGAATAACAATCATTATGATTTCTCACGATATTTCGGCGGCAACTAAATATGCAAGCCATATCCTTCATATTTCCGAAAGTATCTTTTTCGGAACAAAAAAGGATTATCTTTGCAGCCGTTTTTCGGAAGGCTTCGTTTATTCAAAAGGAGGGAACAAAGATGAGTGAAATTATTCTTAAGCTCCAGATGTATCTTGAATATCCCTTTGTGAAATACGCTCTTATTGCGGGAACTCTTATAGCGCTTTGCTCTTCTCTTCTCGGAGTAACTCTGGTTTTAAAACGCTTTTCATTTATCGGGGACGGGCTTTCCCATGTTGCTTTCGGCGCAATGGCAATAGCGTCAGTTGCAAACCTATCAAACGATATGCTACTCGTTCTTCCGATAACAATTGCGGCTGCAATTATTTTGCTTGCCGGAGGAAAAAACAGAAAAATCAAAGGCGACGCAGCAGTGGCGATGATAAGCGTTGCCTCACTGGCAATAGGCTACCTTATTATGAACATTTTCCCAACCTCAAGCAATGTTTCGGGTGATGTTTGCACAACGCTTTTCGGCTCAACATCAATTCTAACCCTTTCAAAGCTTGATGTTTGGCTTTGCGTTATTCTTTCGGTTGCAACGATTGTTGTTTTCTGTTTGTTTTATAACAAAATTTTTGCCGTTACCTTTGATGAAAGCTTTGCAAGAGCAACGGGAACAAATGCCTCAGCCTATAATTTGCTTATTGCGGTTATTATTGCGGTTATCATTGTTCTTGCAATGAATCTTGTCGGCTCTCTTCTTATTTCGGCTCTTGTTATTTTTCCTGCCCTTTCGGCAATGAGGGTGTTTAAGAGCTTCAAGGCGGTAACAATTTGCGCAGCGGTTTTATCGGTTGTCTGCACTGTTATCGGGATTGTTGTTTCAATTCTTGCCGGAACACCGGTTGGCTCAACAATAGTTGGCGTTGATATGATTGGATTCTTTGTTTTCAGCGCTGTTGGCTTTTTTGGAAAGGGGAGATGAAAATGAGAAAAAGTATATCGGCGGTTTCCTTTGCGATTTTAGTTTTAGTTATCTGCTTTTTTGGCTGTTCAAAAGGCGAAGTGCAGGAAAAAAAGACTGTTAGTGCATCTGTTTCACAGAAGATGGAAACAGTGTTAAACACAGCTGAATACACGCTTTATCAAAACATTTTCTTTAATGATATGCAGGGCGAATATAACGGAAAACCGGCTGTTAAACAAGGCATTTTCACATCAATATATGATTCATATAACGGCGTTGAAAGATACTATGTATGGGGTTATAACGACCAAACAAAGTGTTGCGACTGGCAGTGGGAACTTAAAATTGAGAGCAATTCTTCTCTTCCCGAAAAAGGCTCGCTTGTTGAGGTTTCGGGAACATATGAGGTTAATGAAAAGGCGCTTGATAAATTTTGGATAATTAATCCGAAAATCAGCGTAAAAAACGAATACAAAGGAAATGATGCCGAAATTGATATGAAAACCATGAGCAACACTCTTGAAAGGGTTCAGATTGCGAATATTCTTAATTCGCCCGAGTATTTTGAGGGGATGAGCATTTGCGGATACGGAAGAATACTTGATGAAAAAACTCTTGAGGACCCATACTATGACAATTCCTGGAATATCGGCATTTCGGGCGATTTTGAGCAATTAGCCTTCGGTACTCTTGTTGAGGTCGAAGGGAAGGTTAAAGACGGTGCGATTGCCGACTGCAAGGTGTCAAAAAGCACTAATTATTAAGGTTCTGTTCTGAGTCAGGCGTATGCATTAAATTTTGAATAATCACAAATAACAAAAACCGCTATTATGAAATATAGCGGTTTTTATTGATATTTTTGTTTAATATCACTATTTTGCTCTTTTTTATATGTGATTTTCTCAACAAGTTATTACAGTCGTGTTAATCGCCTTGACTGTAATAATAAAATATAATAATATCAAGATGCAGAAGGTTAACCCAAAATGGAGTTTAAGGATTAATCGGGAGGTAATGTTTATGGCAAGAATATCTAAAAAGATACTATCGGTATTGCTTTGTGCTTTACTGACAATATGCTCAATGCCCTTTGCAGCTCTTGCAGATGATTCGCTTTCAAATCTTGAAGGCGCAATCGACGCGTATGAGCGCAAAATGGATGGAACTATCTACACCAATATGACTGCCGCCTATGATGCATATGTTGAGGCAAACAAGGCGCTTGACGCATATAAGTACGGTTCTGTCAGCCTTGATATTGACTCTTACACAAACAATCTTGTCAGCAAAACCAATGCTATGAGCCGTTGGCAACAGCAGTATGCAAAGAAATTCCTTGATATAATTTCAACGGGTAATCAGGCATTCGACGCAGACAGCACCGATGACGCAGCTCTCGCAAGATATGAGCAATACGGCTGTCAGAACGTTCTTGCGTGGAAGAGGGCGGACGAAAGCCTCGGCTCAAAGAACACCGACGGTCAGGTTGGTAACACAGAGGTTGAATTATGGTGCTATCCGAATGTTGTTCTTCTTGTTGACGACAGCGGAAAGGTTCCTCAATTCCCGATGCTTGCAATGGCAGTCAAGAGGAAGAACGGCGAAACAAGATGGGTTTGGCAGTTATATCCTGCAAAATCACTTGACAGCTCCGAAAACAGCAACGATTTCAGAATGACTGATAACTGGCATTCCTCAACAACGGGAAGCAGAAACCATAACTGGACCTGGACCATGGGTCTTAATATGGGCGACGCTGTTCAGGGCAATAATAACGGCGACGGTAATATGGGATTTGCAATGGGTCAGGCCGGCGCAGTAAGCCAGACGTACAGAACCCGTCTTATGAACAACAGAAGCTGGTGTTCGATGGCAAATGTTGTTAAATTTATCGGCTCGTTTGACGGATACTACAAAACCTATAACGGCATTCCGTTTTACAGAAATACCGGCAACAACGCAGGTGACGAGGTGGGATATGTTAACACTAATTATCCCATTCATGTTATTAAGTACGAGCCGCTTCTTAAAACCATGAAGGAAACTAAAAAAGGGCTTCTTCAGGTTGCCGAGGATACATATACTCAGGGGGGCTTGAGAAGCGTTCTTGCGGCATACGATACGGCAACTGCAATCGACCCCGTTAATGTTAACTATGCAGACGATGTAAGCAACGTTTCAAGAATCGGAAGTGCTATTGAAAACGCCGACAGAGCCTTGAAGAGCGCAACCGTAACAACGGATACAACGGGCTACGCAAGCCTGAGAAAAGCAATCAGTTCAAAGAAGAGCATTTATGACGCCGGCTCAGAGGGATATAAGCCTGTTTCGTGGACAGAATTTGTTGAAATATATGAAGAGGCAACGGGCATCTTTGCCGACATTCAGGTAACGGGCTACAACAGCACAACAAACGACCATGCAACAAGCGAATATGCTCAGGAGGTTGCAAATCTTCTAAGCGCAGTTGACCTTGTTCCTCTTTATGATAAGGTTGATTCAACCGACCTTGAAATGCTTATTGATGAGGCGGACGACGCTATTGCAAATAAATCAATGTTTACCGCCGATTCATATGCCGTATCAAATATTGAAGCTGTTACCTCTGCTGCAAAAACGGCAGTCTGGGGCGCCGTTGAAAATTATCCGAACGCGAAATTCAAGCTTAATATAAATGATGAAAACACGGCGATAGTCGACGCTCAGTGCGTTGCAATGAGAAGTGCTATCTATGCTCTCAAAATTGATAAAAACACAACCGTTGCATCTGCAAACGATAATTCAATGCTCTCGGCAATAGAGCTTTCAAAGAATTATTCCTCTGATGACTACGGAAACTATGCTGACTTAGCGTCGGCAGTTGCAGCTGCGCAGAGCTTTGTTGTTACCGTTAACAATGTTACTGCAAACTGTATTATTAATAAAATATCGGACTACAAGGAAAAGGTTCGCGCAATTATTTATGCGATAAACACTCTTCGTCCTGCCTTCGATAAGATAACAAACGGAACCTTCGGCAGTATGACGAGAAATGCATCAACCTTAGTTCGTTCAACGGGCGACGCCGACGGCGGACCGAGATGGACGCTCAATTTTGTCCGCGATAATGACATAGTTGTTTTCAGAACCGAGTACGCTCCGATGAGGATTGACCTCGGCGGCGCAAGCCTTGAATGGTTCTCAAAAGACAACGACTACGACGCTCATCTTGATACAATTAATGTTTACGATATAAGCGAAGAAAACAAAATCGGAGAGCTTGTAACCTCGTGGTCAACAACCCCGTTTAACCCGAGTTCCGTTAATATTGAGGGCGTTAAGGATTTATATCCGGGTATGCTTTCGGCGTCAACCGAGGAAAACAGTACATATACCCTGAAAAACCTAACTGTTTCCTCTTCAGCAGCGAGTAAGCTCGGCTGTGATTTCGACGGAAAGGCGATAACCGATACCTCCTTTGTGTTTGATGAAATTCTTTCATCAACCCAGGGTTCCGATACGGGAACGATAACGGGAACTGTTACAACCCACAGGGGCTCGGCATGGATTAATGCGGACTACACCCTTGCGGTTCCGAGAGAGTCAAAGAAGGTTCTCTCCGCAACAACTCTTCCGAAAATAACCGAGCATACTCTTGCTTCCAATTTCGGAATGGTTTATTACTGGAAATACACTAAAAACACTATTCGCTGGCTCGGATATTCGCACGACAGAGTGCCGTATAATCAAACGACCTATGTTATGAATATCGCTCCTCTTATTGAGCTTATTCAGCGTTGTCGCGAGTACGAGGATAAAGAGCAGATTTATCAGATAACCCCGTGGAATAATTTTGTTACAGCCCTATCGGCAGCAAGAGCCGATATGGATTACGGCAATATGAACGCCGCAGATATTGAAAGCGCCTGCCAGACGAGGTATACAAATCTCTGGAATGCGTATGTTGCGCTTATCTCTTCGCCTGCGGCAAATAACGCAAGCATTCACGAGGCTGTTGAGGGTGATGAAAATGTTGGTAATATCTTCAAAGCAGATAACAGAGACGGCAGATGGAGCGAAGCAAGGTGGAACACTTTCAGGGAGGCATATCTTGCAGCTGCATCGGCAATAGAACAGGGCGGTAAGTATTCCGATTACAATGTTCGTAATTATGATGAGGAAGAACAGGACGCAATTGATGAAATTGCAGAGGTTTTAACATTTGCTTATAAAGACCTTCTCAAATACGGAGGCAGAGCGGATTTCACCCCTGTTTATAATGCTGCAAAGGATATAGTCAAGAATAGCCAAACGGGCGAGGAAAGCCACACTCTTCAGAATAATCTTTATACTGCTCAGTCACTTGAAGAACTGAGAGATAAATTAAAGGATTCGTCTAAATTCCCTTATCTTAATATGAGCGAAGAGCAGAAGGCTGTAACTTATTCGGAACAGAAAACCGTTAATGCAATCGCTGCCGAGGCAAGAAGCATAAAGAACGCATACACGGCAACGCTTGTTGAAAAAGCACAGGGCGTTGACGACAGCGCGCTTGCAGCAGCAAAGGCTCTTGCAAAAGCAGAGATAAAAGACCCCGACGCATATTCAAATATAGATGAAATCAAAGCGCTGATTGATGCAGCAGGCAATTCAAGAAGTGTTGTTATATTTGATGATTATGCTGTTGAAGGCGTTGTTTATCCGACGGTTGATGAAGTTAATGCTGCTGTATCATCTCTTCTCAGTGGCTTGACTATTAAGAGATATAGTGTTAAAATAGTTGATGCAAACGGCAATGCGGTAAACGCAACCTTCAAGGATATTGAGGGCAACGAGATAGCCTCCGAAAACGGAACGGTTTCGGTTGACTACGGAACGAGAATAACTGTTTATGCTCCCGAAAATGAGAATGTAGACTGGTTCTATAGCTATAAT
>JAFUZY010000109.1 GCA_017476375.1 Eubacterium sp. | reverse complement strand
TGAGTACATTCTACCACATGATTATCAATATATCCACCATGTCCACCTTTTAGGGTTTTTGATTTTTAGGCTGTCCTTTTATTGGGAACGTTACCCTCTTACCCTAAAATACAGGTGTCCATATTTATGGGTACAGTTTACCTAAATTCCTCATTCCTAACTCCTAATTCCTAATTTTGACGTAAGGGGTCTGACCCCTTACGTCAAAAAGATTGAAATATATTGAAAAATATATCAAGATAGTATACAATAAACTCAAGAAATTTTTCGGAGGATATCGTATGGATTTAGGAGATTATATTCGCGAGTCGGTTTTTGAGGATAAATATACCTATCTTTTTAATCTTATCTGGGAAAACTTTGAAGAAGACGGGTTTGTTATAACTGACGAAGAAAACAACGAAATTGACTGCATTTTCAAGGCAGTTGCAATTCAAAATCTTATCGGCGAATTTATTTACCGTCTTTATGATGAGGTTAATGAAACCGATTTTGAAACAGTTGTTAAAAGTCTTGCCGACCTTGGAATAGGCGAGGAGGCAATAATTGAATACTGCGAAAACAACGAGGAAATTGATGTTGAGGAAGACCCGGGCGCAACAATCAAAAACGGTCTCGACTACACTACTCAGATCGTTGCAGACAAGCTTCTTGATATGTTTACTTCAACCGATATTTTTGATTATTTCTTCACTGCAACATATGATTTTGAACAGGATTTCACTTTTGCATTTGAGGATACCGATGAATTTCTTTCCTTTGTCGATTCAAATCAGGACAAGCTTGATGAATACAAGGAAGAATATATTTCAGTTTTAAACTGGGTTGATTCCGGAATGGTTGTTTAAAAAATGCAAATTATGAAATAAGGATTTATATATGAGATACGAAATAAAATCAAGAGAGGCGTCCGCCGTTTTGGGACTGGACGGCGCAATGCTTAACTCTCTTAAAAAAGGCGAAATTGAATATCTCTGGCAGGGTGACGAGCTTCACTGGTCAGGTCAGGCGCCTGTTTGCTTTCCGATAGTTGGCGTTTTGCCCGAAAACAGGGGTTACGCCTTTGGTAAGCAGTGCAATATGAAGCGCCACGGCGTTGCGAGAATAAGCCCGTTTGAGGTTTTTGAAAGATTTGAAAACAGCATAACCTTTATTCAGAAAAGCAGCGCTGAAACCAAAAAGGCTTTTCCTTTTGATTACGAGCTTAAAATAAAATATGAAATTATCGGTTCAACTGTTACAACCGAATACATTATAACAAACACGGGAAATGAAAAATTTCCCTTTGCTATCGGCGGACACCCTGCTTTCAACTGCCCTCTGACCGATGGCGAAAGCTTTGAGGATTACAGGGTTGTTTTTGATAAAAAGATGACCAAAAGTGTTTTAAGGCCAAACCACGAGACCGGTCTTGTTGATGTTTCAAAGAGATATGATGCTCTTAAAAACAGCGATGAAATTGAAATGCGGCATTCCCTTTTTGAAGAAAATGACGCAATGATTTTTGATAATATTGAGGCGAAAACCGCAACCCTTATCGGAAAGGCGGGCAAGGGGATTAAAATCGAATTTCAGGATATGGCAAATCTTCTTATATGGAGCGCTTGCAACGAAGCTGATTTTGTTGCTCTTGAACCGTGGACAGGAATTTCAAATTGCTCTGACGAGAGTGATAAAATTGAGAAAAAAAGGGGAATGACTGTTTTATTCCCTAACGAAACAGCAAGCTTTAAATTTAAAATAACAATGATTTAATACTAAGTTAAAATTTTCGGAATAAAATATTCTCAAAGATAATTATAGGAGTGATATTTTGAAAAATTCAAAAATAATAATTGCGGTTTTATGTGCAGTGGTATTAATCTTTTCATTTGCCGCCTGCGCTCAGCAGAAACAGAAAACGGAAAACGTTACTCAGATTGTAACCGATGAAAACGGTCAGGCTGTAACGGGCGAAAACGGTGAGGCAATAACCGAAGAGGTTCAGGCTCAGATTGTAACAGATGCAAACGGAAAAGCGGTAACAGAAATCGTAACCGGCGAAAACGGAAAACCGCTTACAACCGTTGTTAACAACAAATATGTTAATGTCACCCAGAATGTAACCGTTAATAATAAATCCACTCAGAACAAAACAACCAAGAAAAATTCTTCTTCAAAAACAACAACCACAACGAAGAAAAAGGCTCAAAGCGCGCCAAAAGCACCCAAAAGCATAAGCAAACTCTCGGTTTCCGATAAAACCAAGAGTTCCGTGAAGCTCAGCTGGAGCAAGGTTGATTGCTCGGGCTACCAGATTTCAATCAGCGCAGACGAAGGCGCAACCTGGAGCTATCTTGAAAAGGATTATTCAAAAACTTCGTATACCGTTAAGGATTTGGCGAGTGATACGGAATACTCTTTCAGAGTTCGTGCCTTTAATAAAAACAGCGCCGGCTCAACTGCTTCAAAATGGAAAACAGCCAAGGCAAAAACTAAGGAAAACAACGAATCGAGAAAGATTAAAATATCAATCATTCTTCCGTCTGATTCGGATAGCGAGGATGTTTTAACCGTCACTGTGGATGGTAAAGAGGTTAAAAAGGTTAAGGTTAAGCTCGACGGCTCAACTTATTCCTTCACAACCGAGGATAAGTTCAAGGGCAAGGTTGAAATTTCAGCATCCCTTAAAGACCATGGAACGGCAACGATAAAAACCGATAAACAGGAATGCACGATTGAAGCAAACCTTTCAAGAATCCCCGTTCTGATTGATGATGAAGATTAAAAAACGCCCAACGTGAAATTGTCAAGTAAAAGTGGACAATAAAAAGTTCAAAAAGGTTTAGTTAGAAAAAGCCCTGTTCAGTTCTGAACTGAACAGGGCATTTTCTGCCGCATTTAACAGAAGGTCGTTCAGTATTGTAGTAAGTTATGTAATTTTGAATTAGTTCTGGAACATCAACGCAGTGATAAATATCAAAATC
>JAFUZY010000012.1 GCA_017476375.1 Eubacterium sp. | reverse complement strand
ATCATAAATAATTTTAAGTCCGTTAATTAAAAGGTTTTCTTCAATATTAACCTTATGCTTGCAGTTTTTTGCAATCGCCCTGCCGAGACCGCCTGTTATAACAACATTTGCCTTTTCGCCAAGCTCCTCTTCAAATCTGTCTATAAACCCGTCGAGCATTGCAGCAGTTCCGATAACTGCACCCGATTTCATACTGTCTGCCGAGTTTGTTCCTATAACCTTTTTAGGAGCGGTTAAATCAATCTGAGGAAGGAGAGCTGTTCCCGATGAAAGTGCATTTAGAGAGGCGTTTACTCCGTTTGTTATAATTCCGCCGAGAAAATCTCCGTTTTTATCAACAACAAAGCCCGTTGTTGCAGTTCCCAAATCAAAGATAATAATGGGGCAGGGGTATTTTTCCTTTGCTGCAACAGCGCCGACAACAAGGTCTGCACCGAGCTGGGAGGGGTCGTCTATTTTAATGCTGAGCCCTGTTTTTATACCGGGACCGACAATTAATGCGCTAACGCCCGTTATGAGCTTAACAGCCTTTTTGAGCGTTCCGTTAAGTGCGGGAACAACGCTTGAAATAATTGCGCCCGTTATTTTCTCAATATTATGAATTTTAAGAAAGGAATCGAGCTTCATTGCATATTCTTCTTCGGTTTCAAAGATATTTGTTGAAAGCCTTCCCGTTGTTATAATTTCATCATCGTTTAAAACACCTAAAACAATATTTGTGTTTCCGACATCAACTGCAAGTAACATAGTTTTCTCCATAAAAGATTATAATAATACTTATTTATAATAGCATAAAAAAAGTAAACAGTAAAGAATAATTAATTTATTTGTATTAATTACTATTATGTGTTATAATTAATCCCGAATAATTCCGAAAGGCAGATAAAAATGAGTATCAAAGCAATTATTTTTGATTTCGACGGAACAATTTGCAATACGGGCGAGGGAATAATGAAAAGTGCTAAATATGCGCTTGATTCCCATAACATTCCCTGCGGCGAATGGGAGGAGCTTTCATTCTTCATCGGGCCGCCTCTTCTTGTTACATTTCAGGAAAAGTTCAACCTTGAGGTTTCAACGGCATCCGAGCTTGTTAAAAAGTTTCGTGAGAGATACGGAAAAACGGGCGTTTATGAAAGCTGCCTTTATGACGGAATTTATGATTTGATTAAATCACTTAAAGCAGGCGGATTTAAGCTTGCAATTGCGTCCTCAAAGCCCAAAGCATATATCAGCGAGCTGCTTGGAAGATTTGAAATAGCCGAATATTTTGATGTTGTTTGCGGAGTTTCATTTACTGCGGACTGCGAGTCAAAGCAAAGCATTATAGCAAGAGCGATTGATGGGCTCAAAGTTTCAAATGACGAGGCAATTGTTGTTGGCGATAAGTTTTATGATATAGACGGTGCGAAAGCAAACTCTGTCAAAAGCGTCGGCGTTCTCTGGGGCTTCGGAACAAAATTTGAGCTGATTGAAAGCGCTGCGGATTTTATAGCGGAAAAGCCCGGAGATGTTGAAGCAATTGCGCTCGACTTATTTGAAAGGACGGATAATGTTCAGGGAATTTTCAGCGGAAGGGTTATAACCGTTCACGAGGATGATATAACTCTCTGTAACGGGCGCACCTCAAAAAGAGAGTGCGTTGACCACCCCGGCGGAGTTGCCGTCATCGGAATAACCGATAACGACGAGGTTTTGCTCGTTCGCCAGTTCAGATACCCATATAAAGAGGTTATCTATGAAATTCCTGCCGGTAAGCTTGAAAAGGGAGAGGACCCTTTTGAAGCAGGCAAGAGGGAATTCAAGGAAGAGTGCGGAGCGGTTGCAGAGGAATACTTTTCGCTCGGCGAGATTTATCCTTCCCCCGGATATACAAATGAGATTATAAGGTTGTATGGAGCTAAAAACATTCATTTTGAGGAACAGAATCTTGATGAGGATGAATTTCTTCAGGTTAAAAAAATGAAGTTCGATACCCTAATTGAAAAAATAATGTGCGGCGAGATAAAGGATGCAAAAACAGTGGCAGCCGCACTGAAATTAAATCAGTTATTAAATAAATAAAAGAAATAAGAGTAATAATGACATATCTTGATAACAGCGCAACAACAAAACCCGAAAAAGAGGTTGCAGATAAAATATACGAAATGCTGACTGAAAAGTTTGGCAATCCCTCAAGTTTCCACAAAATCGGGCTTGATGCAAATGATGAAATAACAAACGCGAGGGAAGCAATAGCAAGGGCATTGTTTTGCCAAAGTGAGGAAATATATTTCACCTCCGGCGGAACAGAGGCAAATAACCTTGCAATATTCGGTGCGGCAGAGGTTGGAAAAAGAAGAGGAAACAGAATAGTAACAACTGCAATTGAGCATGAAAGCGTTTTAAAATGCTGTGATGAGCTTGAAAAGAGAGGCTTTGAGGTTATTCGGCTGACGCCCGATTCAAAGGGAAGAATAAGCAAAGAGCAGATTTTTGATGCGGTTAACGATAAAACAATTCTTGTTTCAATGATGTATGTCAATAACGAGGTTGGTTCAATTCTTCCCGTTCAGACGATAAAAAAAGCAATTATCAGAGCAAATGCTCCCGCACTTGTTCATATCGACTGCGTTCAGGCTTTTTCAAAAACAGAAATAAAGCCCGAAAGGCTCGGAGCAGACCTTATCAGCGTAAGCGCACATAAGATTCACGGACCCAAGGGCGTTGGCGCTCTATATGTTAAAAAGGGTGTTCGCATAACTCCGATGATGTTTGGCGGCGAGCAGGAAAAAAGGCTTCGCCCGGGCACTCAGGCAGCACCGCTTATTGCAGGCTTTGGAAAAGCCGTTTCGATGATTCCCGATTATAAGCAGCAGGCTGAACGGATTAATGAGCTGAACGCCTATGCAAAAAGCGAACTTGCCAAGCTTAAAGGCGTTGTTATCAACAGTGCCGACGATGCAAGTCCGTATATAATAAATCTTTATGTTCCGAGCTTTATGACGAGCCAAACGGTTGTTCAGCATCTTTCCTCGAAATACGGCGTTTATGTCAGCAACGGCTCTGCGTGCGCAAAGGGAAAGAAAAGCCATGTTTTAAGCGCGATGAAGATAAACGATAAGATTATTGACAAATCAATCAGAGTAAGCTTTTCAAGAAAAACAACGAAGGAGGATATAGACGCTTTGATTAACGCACTCAGCGAAACGATAAGCGACTACCCTGCATAATATGAAGGAAATTATACTTATAAAAAACGGCGAGCTTGTTTTAAAGGGGCTCAACCGAAACACTTTTGAAGATATTTTAATAAAGAATATGAAAAAGGCTCTGAAAGAGCTTGGAAATTTTAAATTTACAAAAAGCCAGTCAACTATTATGGTTGAAAGTGAAAACGAGGACTGCGACCTTGATGAAGCCGTGTCGGTCTTGAAAAAGGTTTTCGGAATTGCTGCACTTTCAAGGGCTGCTGTTGCCGAAAAGGATATGGATTCAATAATGGCTATAAGCAGGGATTACCTTGCCGAAGAGCTTAATATGGCAAAAACCTTTAAGGTCGAAGCAAAGCGAAGCGATAAAAAGTTTCCGCTCAAATCACCGGAAATTTCAAGGGAACTTGGCGGATTTCTTCTTTCAAAATTCAATCACCTCAAGGTTGATGTCCATAACCCCGATGTAACCGTTACGGTTGAGATAAGGGATAATTATGCCTTTATCAGAGGCAATAATATCAAGGGGGCAGGGGGAATGCCCGTTGGTACAAGCGGAAGAGCAGCTGTTTTAATCAGCGGCGGAATTGATTCTCCCGTTGCTGCGTATATGATGGCAAAAAGGGGAATAGAACTTGTTGCAGTTCATTTTGCTTCACCTCCGTTTACAACTGAGCTTGCCGAGAAAAAGGTTATGGAGCTGCTTAAGAGAGTTGCAAAATACAGCGGTGCGATAACGACCTATGTTGTTCCTTTTACTGAAATTCAGCAGGAAATCAGAAAGAACTGCCCCGAGGAATATTTCACAATCATTATGAGAAGATATATGATGAAAATAAGTGAAATCCTCGCAAGGCATCAGAATTGCAGCGCGCTTATAACGGGCGAAAGTCTCGGTCAGGTTGCAAGCCAGACCATGTATGCCCTTGCTTGCACCGATGCGGCGTCGTCACTTCCTGTTTTCCGTCCCTGCATCGGGATGGATAAGGATGAAATTATAAGAATTTCAAGAAAGATTGATACCTTTGAAACATCAATTCTTCCATATGAGGATTGCTGCACGGTTTTCACTCCTAAGCATCCGAAAACAAGAGCAAAACTTGAGGATGTTGAAGAGGCAGAGAGCGCTCTAAAAAGTGAAGAATTAATAAAAACTGCGGTTGAAAACGCAAGAAGAAGTGTTGTTAAATGAAAAAGTTTTTTTCAAAAATAAAGGATAATTTTAAAAATAGTTTTCTGCCAAAGCTTAAGGCTTTTTTCAAAAAGTATTTAACAAAGCAGGCGTTAACTGTTTTTGGCATTGTTGTTTTGATAATTGCGCTGGCTGCCGGCGGAATTAAGATATATGATTACAGCAGAACGGCATATCTTAAGCCATATATAGAAAAATACCAAATCGAATTTCCCGAGGGCATACTTGAAGAAATGTGTGATTCCTACGGAAAGGACCAAAGTGTTCTCGGCAGGATTGAAATTGAAGACCTGAATTTCAGCAGTGATTTTTCAAGCATAATTCAGGATGAAAGCGTTTTTCTTGAAAACGGGGCTGATATAACAAAAGAACAGCATTTCAGGGCAATCAGGTTTAATGATAAAAGCGCAGACCTTGAAAGCCTTTATTCAACTGCTCAGCTCTTTTTGAAATCCTCGCAGAGTATTAAGTTTACAACTCTTTACAGCAAGGAGGAATACAGAGTTATCGCAGCTTTTTACACAAACACAAAACCTGAGGATGACAATGGCTATGTTTATCCCTATAACTATTGCGGAAATATGAGCAAAACCGACTTCGGACATTTTCAGGACAGACTTCCTTATAAGGCGCTTTATGATACGGGATATGAATATTCATATGATGATTATTTTCTCAGCCTGAGCGTTCCGAGCGATTTTATGCAGGATTTCAGATTCGTTGTTGTTTGCGTTAAGACGGACAGAAAAGGCTTTGAAAAATCCAAAACCGCCATTCCGAATGAAAAAATCTATTTTCCGCAGGTTTGGTATGATGTGAACGGGGAAACAAACCCGTATATGTTCACGGGAAAGTGGTATCCCAAGGCAGTTTAAACAAGAAATCTGCGCATATTTTGAAACAAATGTATGACAAAAGCTAAATAGTGTAATAATATTGTTTAAAAGCTCTTGAGTTTTATGAAATTCAAGAGCTTTTTTTGTGTTTAAAAGCGAAGATAATAGACGGTTGTTGACTAAAAAGTCAAGAAAAACAAGCGAATTTTGTTGAAAGTCCACAAAGGTTACAAAAATGTTACAAAATGCTTGTTGTTATTTGCCATAGATTACAGCATATTCGATTTGATATAATTTTCAATGTTGAGCGCGGAAGCGCCCGACGAAATCTAAATAAGCGAGTTCAATCGAAAACATTTAAGAGTTTCGAGATTGCTCAGTTGAAAGAAAATCCTTTATTCAATCAATTGAGCACGGAAGCAGAAAAGGTATGCCCTGGCAATGCAAATAAAATCGCTGCTTTCGTAAAGGAAAGGTATTTTATGGCTAAGAAGAAAACCCTGCTTATAATCCCGATAGTAATTATCATAACAATAATTATTTCGGCATTAACTCCTCTGTGCGCTTGGGCGGAGGAAAACGGCTATCAGCCAAGGCTGACAGCGCCAAATTCAAGCATATCATATTATTCATCGGCAAAGAATAGATATTTCCAAACGGGAACTCCGATGCCGAACTGCGTTGCATATGCTTATGGAAGAATTTATGAAATGAACGGCGAAGCTCCGCTTCTCACTCACGGAAGCGCAGGCGACTGGTATTTCATGAACAAGGCAAATGGCTACTATGATTACGGAAGCGAGCCGAAGCTCGGAGCCGTTGCATGCTGGAGCGGTCATGTTGCCATTGTTGAAAAAATCGGAAAAGACGGAAGTGTGACCATTTCCGAATCCCACTGGGGCGGAACATATTTTGATGTTAAAACCTATTCAAATATGAGCTCCCACTACGGTCAGACTTTCTATGGCTACATCTACACCTACAACGACGGATTAACAAAGTCTCTTGAAAGAAGACTTCTGAATGCAAAAAGAGAAGAAAACACTCAGTATAAGCAGGAAATAATCAATTCACCCGAGCAGGAAAATGGATTCAGTATTATTTCTCTTGATGCAAACAGAGAGGCAGTTTCAAAAAGAGATGCACTTTTAAACAGAATATTAAACTAAAAATCGGCTGTCAGAGTGAAATTGTCAAGTAAAAGTGGACAATAAAAAAAGTATAAATGAATTAGTTAGGAAAGCCCTGTTCAGTTCTGAACTGAACGGGGCTTTTTCTGCCGCATTTGGCAGAAGGGCGTTCAGTGTTGTAGTAGGTTATGTAGTT
>JAFUZY010000108.1 GCA_017476375.1 Eubacterium sp. | reverse complement strand
TATGGTGTATTATATACATCAGTGATTTTTGTTTTCATATCAATTACATTATATCACTAAAAAGACTGCATTCCTACCTTTTCGGCGGGAATGCAGTCGATTTTTTATTTAGGCTTTTTTTACAGCCCCTTTTTTATTAAGCTGTTATGCTTTCTCTTTTTCCTTTTTCTTTAGTGCAATAGTAAAGCAAACCATAAGCGCTATGTAAAGAACAATCCAAAGATAATTGCTCTTGCTTATGTGTTCTTTAGCGATTGCAAAGTAAGCGATTTTGCCAATCTGGCGAAGAATATTGATTGTAAGTGCGGTATATTCAAAATATGCCGTAAACCTCAGCGAAGAATAGCCGCTTATATATGCAACGGCAAGAATTACTGCAATTGCTGCCGCATAACATGCGTACTGAGAGAAATAAACCGGCAGCATATCGCTTGTTTTAGAATACAAATACCTTGAAATCTCCTGCGAAATCTCGCCGAAAAACGGAACGCTGAGCATTATTGTTAACAGTGGGAGCGAACGAATTTCGTGCGGCTCGCTCTGCGCCTTGTATAGCTTGTAAACAACAACAACAAATAAAACCGCAGCAGCTTTTCCAACAAGGAAATAGAGAGTTTTTCCGTCAATGGTTGTTTGCGAAAGGAACGAAACCGGAGGCGGCATCATCTTATATCCGATAAGAGCTGCAAGGATTCCGAAAAACAGATTACTGCTTTTTGAAATAAGGTAAAGAACGACCGCCAAAAGTATTGTATAAACAATTGCGAGTATAAGCGCAAGACTTTTGTCCGGCGAAAGCGTTACTTCGATAATTCTCTGAGCGCCGTATGCGAAAACAATTATCATTGTTGCAAAAACGCACATAAGATTATCTTTTGTGAAAAACTTTTTATCCATATTTTTCATCTCCCGACAATATTATATAATTAAAAAAGCATTTTGTCAATTATATAAGGCTGCAAACAGTTTAAGCCTTACATAAGCAAAAAAATGGATAAATCCAAACAAAAAAGCGAAAAAACAAAGTGATAAAGCATAAAAACACAGTGAAATTTGTTAGTGCAGACTATTTTTATTAAGATTATAATTTATATTAGAAAACCCTGTTTAAAATAATGAAAATTTTTGCTACATAGAGATATAAAAACGGAGGTAAATTTATGAAAAGATTTTCAAAAAGAATGCTTGCATTATTAATGGCAGCAATAATGGCAATGCCCGTTATTCTTGCAATGCCTTTTTCAGCAAGCGCAGAAAATGATGTTGCTGATTATCTGAACGAACACCTTGTTGCAAGGTATTTCACAGACAGCAATATTACTCAGGATAAAGTCGGAAACAGTAATCTTACTGCCGTTGGCAGTGGTATGAACTGGACTAACGACGGAACCTATGATTGCGTTAAATTCCCCGGAGGCAACAACGGCGCTAATACCAATTATTTCAAGACAAGCGCATCGTCAATGCTTTTAGGAGTTAATTTCACAAAGGGATTTTCTGTTAGCTTTACCGCAAAGCGCGGCGGAAACAACTATCAGAGATATTTTGAATTTTCAACTAATGAAGGCTACGGCGACGGAAGCAAAACAAGTTATATTTACTTCTCCTGTAACCAGAATTCAAAAATCAAAAGCATTCCCTATGGAAACAGCGAAACAGGTTCACCGAGCATTTCTGATGACGGAAACTGGCACACATGGACTCTGACAGTAAACAAGAGCAGAATTTTCGTCTATCGTGATGAAGTTTTCTGGGGTCAGGTTCAGGATACAAACCGTATAACAGACGCCTGGTTTAATGTTATTAAAAACGGAAACCTTCTTTTGGGTGCGTCTTCATTTTCAGGCGACCCGCTTTTCAGCGGATATATGCGTGATTTCAAGGTTTACAATGTTGCGTTAACCTCTCTGCAGGTGCATCAGGCAGTATCGGGAAAGCCCGATAACCACAACGGTGTTAATGTTAAGTATGAAACCGCTGTTAATTTCCACGGAACAGAGGGTTCTGACTATGCTATAACAAATAACAACTGGTATTATTCGCCGACGAACACAAACTACGGCTTAACAAGATATTCAAGCGCTCATTCGATTAACACTGATGACAGTCTTCAGTATTTCCGTATGTGGGATAAGAGCGACAGGCTTTATTATGCGGATAACTCAAGCAGAACTCAGGGAATATTCCAGCAGGATATGGACTTCCGCTTTGATGTAACAATGGGCTCAAGAACCGACTCGGCATCTGCATATCTTATTGGAATTGTTGACAGAAACGGAAATATTCCGATTCAGCTTCTTAAAAACGGAAATGTTAAGATTAACAATACTGAGTTAACAGGAACGAATGCAGTATATTCCGGAAATAATGAAAAAGCGCATAATAACTATACTTTTTCATTTGATTACAGCGAGCAGATGCTCCATTTCAGTTGCTACGGTGAATGGACGGACAGCAGCCACAATTTTACAATTCAGAAGGACTACAAGGTAACGGATTACGGAATAACCTTGAATCCCGGCGACCTTGCCGGAATCAACATTCTCGACGGAAAAGGAAGCGGTCATGCCCGTTTCGGCGGAATATTCTTCTATGTTCCGTATACTCCCTATGTACCCGGAACTCTTGCAGAGCTGAAAGAAACCGTTGCGCTCTATGAAAGCAAGATGGCTCAGAACAAGATTTACACAAATATGGGCACTGCATATGAGGCATATGTTCTTGCAAACAGATATATTGACGCAGCCGATTACGGCGACAGAACCATAGGCGAATCGCTATACAGAACGGCAACCGATAACCTTTTAACTGCAACAAGAAACATGGAAGAATGGTCGGCGTTTATTCCGAATGCACACGGCAGCTTCACAGGTGATGCAAACTATGTTTCTGATGCCGACTATGCTCAGACATATAAAAATGTTTTATATGCTTCAACTGTTACAAACGACGCAAACGGCGCAACTGTCTGGTATGACAATGAGATAGAGATTTATGGCGGCAGTGAAAAATGTAATCCCCGTTTATATCATCCTGTTTCGGTTATGATGTATGACGGAGTCAACACCCCCAATGTTCCGATATTCTCATTTTTCAGACATTGGTGTTCTGCTTTCCATGAATACAATATTTATTACTATGCTATATTTATTGCCGATAATGCAGGCGGAATGGAAATAACAAACAAATGGCACGGAAATCAGAATGAAAGCTTTAACTACCAGTGGAACTATTTCAACAACGGCGAAGTAAATGTTGATTATAGCGACACAACAACTATGAGTGACCATAAAAAGGTTACATTTACTTTTAGCTCAGGTGAATGGCAGATGGCATATGCCAACATTATGAAATTCACAGGTTCTATGGCAGACAATGAATACACAAGAACCATCACACCCACATGGGGAATGAATTTTGGTAATAATTCAAGCGATATTAAAAAGGAAAGAGCTGTCGGAACTAAATCTCTTTATGTTGTTAACTACAAGGCCTTGAAAGATGCTTTAGGCAGAGCAATATCAACAGCGCAGAATGTTACAAGCTATAAAGAGGGTGGATTAACAGCGTTCTTCACAGCATACGACAATGCAACCTCCTTTAATCCTCAAACAGCATATGACTGGGCAAGTGACACAGCAAGCAAGGTTGCAACCTGCGGAAACGATATCAGAAATATGGTAAGCGCTCTTGATAATTCAAACAAAAGAGCAGATATCTATCCGATTCTAAGAACCGAAATGAAAACTGCCCATAGCAATCATCCAACGGGCAATTCTGCTGAAACCGATTTTGCAACCGATTCGGCAGTTCTTAAAAACACATACACAAAATCCTCGGTTGATACATTTAAAACAACCTTCTCAGCAACAAAAACCCATATGGCAAATCTTGTTGAAAACGCTTATCAGACAAATTCGGCAAACATCCCTCAGCTTGAAAGTGCACATTTCCTTGACCTCAAAGCAGATTTCTCAGCTCTTGATGCGGCAAAGGATGCGGCAATTGCCGAGGTAGACAGTGCAACAATTGTTGACGCAAACACAACCTCCTCGGTTGCAGCGGCAAAAGCATATCTTCAGAACGCAACGGAATTCCCATATGAATATTCCGCAGACAGAAACGACACCGGCGTTTCAAAGAATTCTGAAATTGCGGCTGAAAAAACCAAATTTGACGGCTGGAAAAATGCTGTTTCTCTTGATAAGAGAGCCGATTTAAGCAAGCTTGAAAAGGCATATGCAAAGGCTGACGCACTTCTCCTTGGGCTCAACGGAAAGGCTGCACGGTATGATAAGGCTTCTGTTGAAGCACTCATAAACGCAGTAACAACCGCTAAGAAAACTCAGAATATAACTGCCCAAACAATGGTTAAGGCTGACGCAGCAACGAGAGCGAACTACGGTCAGGCAGTTCAAACGGACGCAAACGCTCTTGCAGATGATATTTATGCTGCAATCGAAGGCTTAACAATAGTTGCCGAGAACGTTTCTCAGGTAGATTTAAGTGCATATGAGGCTGCCGTTTCAACAATTAACAAGCTTGACCCGGATGCATACGAGGAAAGCACCGATGGCTCAATCGCAACCGCAATCAGCAATGCAAACACAATGGTCAGCACCTCTACTGAAACATACAGTACTGCAACCATCAACGTTGTTGATTCTGCGGTAACTCAGGGTAATATTGAGGATGCCACAACGGGCATCTTAACAGCGTTAACAAAATGCGTAAAGAAATACGATATTGTTGCTAACTCCGGTGTAACCGAAATAGGAGCAAGAAACGGCGAGTATAAGGACGGTAAGGCAACCTACGGAACAACAATGACCTTTAAGTCGGGCGACAGTGACACAGCATGGTATATGTCGATAAAATCAGGAACCATTGAAAGAACAATGCAGTTCCAGGGATACGGCTCGGGACTGGAAACAAGGGTTATGGGCAAAACCGAGGTTAAGGCTGTTAAAAGAACAACCGAGAACCCCTGCAGAATCCGCGTTATCAGAGACTATGACAACGACGACAAAGCACCGGTAGACCTTGTTGATTTCGTTTCGGAAGGAAGGGAATACACCCTTGAAGCTGCTCCGGCAGTTCCGTACTATACCTTCGACGGTTACTATGTTGACGGCGAAAAAGTAACGGGCAACACAGTAACGGTTAGCGGTGATGTTGACGTTATAGCATACTATACCGTAAACAATGACGCTTCGTGTGCAATCAACGCAACAGACATAAGCGGAACGCTAACAAGCAAAGCAGCCCAGTATAATGAAAAAGTTGAGCTTGAAGGCGGAAACGGCGCGTATGCATGGGTTGAGGCAACCGATGACACAGGTCTTCATTTCAGACCCTTCTATATCGGTAAGAATGTTTCAATGTTTGCAAGCGAGCCAACAGAGCTTAAGGCGGTAACCGAAGAGCAGTTTAATGCATATGGATTCACTCTTCCTGCTATTAACCTCAGAAAGGGCGGAACTGTTAAATCCGGCGAAAAAACAATATTCAACGCTCAGCTTGTTGCAGGCAATGCAGATGTTCAGGAATATGGTATTCTTGTCGGAACAGGAAATATAACGGAGGATATGCTTAATATCGAAAACTCCGGCACCCACGAAGATTACAGAGTGCTGAGAGCAAAGTCAACAAGACTTGTTGGAGCAAACCAATTCTCAATCGCAATTAAGGGGCTCCCCGATAACTATATTTACAGAGGATATGTAATTTATAGCGATGGCTCATCACTCCAGACGGAATACACGGAGATAAACTAAAAATCAAGGCTCAGCCAAACGGCTGAGCCGATTTTTTATAATTACGAATTACGAGTTACGGTTCGTTTGTGAGCGCTGCCAGTGGCAGATGAAGCGAACAAAAAGAACTGCCGAACGGTCAAAATTTGTCGGCGCTCCAAGCCGGTAACAAATTTTGGGAACCGTTGGTCGAGATTAC
>JAFUZY010000107.1 GCA_017476375.1 Eubacterium sp. | reverse complement strand
TTTTTTATTTTTGATTATATTCGGATTTATTTATTATAAAAATTTTTCATTACTTTTGATTTTTGTTTACTTAATCATTTTTTCGTTCAATAACTCTTTTGAATAGCTGAGGATAACTATGATAAAAAAAGAAGTTGAAAAGCTCTTGCAGTATGTTCAGAAGCCTGCAAGATATACCGGCGGTGAGCTAAACAGCGTTGTTAAGGATAAAAACGCTGTCGCTCTTCGCTATGCCTTTTGTTTTCCCGATATCTATGAAATCGGTATGAGCCATCTCGGAATGAAAATTCTTTACGGCGTTGTAAATGAAAGGGAGGATGCGTGGTGCGAAAGAGTTTTTGCTCCCGATACCGATATGGAAGAGCTTATGAGGAAAAACAATGTTCCTCTGTTTGCCCTTGAATCGGGCGATTATATCAAGGATTTTGATATGATTGGCTTTACTTTGCAGTATGAACTTTGCTACACAAATGTTCTCAATATGCTCGATTTGGCAGGACTTCCTGTTTTATCAAAGGATAGAGAGAGCTTAACGCCGATTATTGCATTCGGCGGTCCCTGCACCTGCAATCCCGAGCCGATTGCCGACTTTGCCGATATAATCTTTCTCGGCGAAGGCGAAGAAAGCACAAATGAGGTTCTTGATTTGCTTAAATTTTGCAAGGAAAAGAATCTTTCAAAAAGAGATTTTCTTCTGAAAGCAAAGGATATAAACGGAATCTATGTTCCCTCGTTATATGAGGATAGCTATAATGGCGACGGAACATTAAAAGAGCTTAAGGCGAAAGACGGCGCACCGATGCCTGTTAAAAAGTCCGTAATAAGCGATATGAACAGCGTTTATTATCCAAAGGAATTCGTTGTTCCTTTTATTAATATTGTTCACGACAGGGCGGTTGAAGAGATTTTCAGAGGATGTATAAGAGGCTGCCGCTTCTGCCAGGCAGGGTTTATTTACAGACCAATCAGGGAAAAGAATGTTGAAACAATCAACGCTCAGAGTAAGGCGCTGATTGAATCAACAGGCTATGATGAACTTTCCCTCTGCTCTCTTTCAACATCCGACCATTCAGATGTTAATAATATGCTCTCGTCGCTCATAGACTGGACGGCAAAGGATAAAATTAACCTTTCGCTTCCGAGCCTTCGAGTTGATAATTTCTCCGATGAGCTTGTTGAAAAGCTTAAGCTTGTTCGCAAAAGCGGTTTAACCTTTGCGCCCGAGGCAGGAACTCAGAGAATGAGGGATGTTATCAATAAAAATGTAACTGAAGAAGAGGTTTTAAAAACCTGTATTAAAGCATTTGATAACGGATGGACAACCGTCAAGCTTTATTTTATGATGGGTCTGCCTACCGAAACGATGGAGGATATTGAAGGAATTGCAGACCTTGCAATGAAGGTCGTTCACGCGTTTTATAAAAATGAAAACAGGCAGAAGGGAACGGGCGTTCAGGTTTCTGTTTCCTGCGCCTCCTTTATTCCGAAACCCTTTACGCCTTTTCAGTGGGAGCCTGAGGATAATATGGAAAGCCTTAAGGCAAAGCAGGCTCATCTTCTTGAATCAATTCCCTCAAAAAAGATAAAGGTTTCATACCACGAAACGCCGACCTCGTTGATAGAAGGCGTTTTTGCAAGGGGCGACAGGCGACTCAACAGTGTTCTTTATTCAGCCTTCAAAAACGGCTGTAAGTTTGATTCCTGGGATGATAAATTCATTTTTGACGCTTGGATGAAGGCGTTTGAAGAAAACAACATCGACCCGCATTTTTATACTTTAAGAAAACGCGAATTTTCCGAGCTTCTTCCGTGGGATCATCTTGATTACGGAGTCAGCAGAAAATTCCTTGAGAAAGAAAATATTAAGGCTCACGAAAACAAAACAACTCCGCATTGCAGAATCAAATGTGCAGGCTGCGGCGCGAATAAGCTAAACGGAGGCCACTGCGATGCAAGAAATTAGACTTCGTTTTTCAAAAACCGACACTGCAAAATACATAAGCCACCTTGATATTAACCGTGCGTTTCAAAGAGCGCTTTCGAGAGCAAAAATCGAGTTATGGTATACAGAGGGCTTTAATCCCCATCCTTATATGAGCTTTTCTCTTCCTCTTTCTCTCGGTGTTGAAAGCCTTTGCGAAAATGTTGATATAAGAATACTCAACGATATATCACCTGAAGAGATAAAGAACAAAGTGAATGCGGTTTTACCAAATGGTATCAGAATTGTTGATGTTTATGATGATTTTATGGATTCTTCTGAAATAGCCTATTCGGATTACGTCTATAAGTTTGAATTTAAAGATAATGAAACAGCTCTTAAAAGAATAGAAGATGTTTTAAATCAGGATGAAATCTTAGCCCTCAAAAAAGGTAAAAAAGGCAAAAAAAGAATAATGAAGGAAACCGACATCAAGCAATTTATTAATAAATACAATATTTCAATCAGGGATAATCAGATTGTTTTAAACATCAGGCTCCTTGCAGGACCCGATAAAAACCTTAATCCTTCGCTTCTTTTTGATACCATTATCAGACTTATTGATATGGATTTTGAATATAAAAGCATTTCAAGAATCCGACTTTTAACAAAGGATTTAAAGGAATACAGATAAATATAAAAAAACATTTGACAAGTTATTAACTTTATGTTATTATATTTCAGCATTTAGCCGCGGATTACTCTATCTGCGCGGAAAATGCGAGCGTTACGCATTTTAGAGGATGGTCCAATGTCAGTCTCCTGATATGAACATCTCATAAATAATAAGGAGGAAATAAAAATGGACGCACTTAAAATGATTGCAAATGATTGCATAAAAGCAGAGCCGCCAAAGTTTGAAATAGGCGACACAGTTAAGGTTTCTGTTAACATTCGCGAGGGTTCAAGAGAAAGAATCCAGATGTTTGAAGGAACAGTTATCGCAAAGAAGGGTTCAGGAATTTCTGAAACATTCACAGTTCGCCGCGTATCATACGGCGTTGGTATTGAGCGTGTATTTCCGCTTCATTCACCCAATGTTGTTGATGTTAAGGTTGTTCGCTCAGGTAAGGTAAGAAGAGCTAAGCTCTATTATCTTCGCGACAGAGTCGGCAAGGCTGCAAAGGTTAAAGAAAACCTTAAATAAGAGCATAAAGAACTGCAGATTTTCTTGCAGTTCTTTCTTTTTTGTTATATAATGTTATAAATCTTCAAAGGAGGGGTGGTTATGCCTGATTATATAAAACAGAAGGTTCAGTGGTTTCCGGGTCATATGGCTAAAACAAGAAGACTGATAAAAGAGTCGCTTAATCTTGTTGACGGCGTTGTCGAGATTGTTGATGCAAGAATACCGCAAAGCTCAAAAAACCCCGAGCTTGACGATATAATACAGAAAAAGCCGAAAATCCTTCTTTTAAACAAATGTGATATTGCAGACTCAAACGCGACTAAGCTTTGGGTTGATTACTATAAAAGCAAGGGCATTTTTGCTCTTCCGGTCGATTGCAGAACAGGGAAGGGGCTGAATAAATTTGAAGGTGCAGTCAAAGGCGCCCTGAAGGATGTAATCAGCAAAAACGAAAGCAAAGGGATGGCTAATAAACCGCTGAGATTGATGGTTGTCGGTATTCCAAACACGGGAAAATCCTCGTTTATAAACAGAATGGGCAAATCTGCAAAAGCAAAGGTAGCCGATAAAGCCGGCGTAACAAGACAAAATCAGTGGTTCAACGTCGGTAACGGAATCGAATTGCTTGACACACCCGGCGTTCTGTGGCCAAAATTTGATGACCCCGAGGTTGGCGATAAGCTTGCCTTTATCGGTTCTGTTAAAGACGAGGTAACGGATATTCAGACTTTGGCTTGCCGTTTGCTTGAATCACTTTCAAAAACAAGACCGTCCGCAATTGAAGAGCGTTATAAAATTAATATCAGCGCTGATATGCAGGGCTGGGAAATACTTGAAGAAATCGGAAGAAAGCGGGGCTTTCTGATCAAAGGCGGAGAGATTGATTATGAAAGAGCCGCTGTTATTGTCTGCGATGAATTTCGCGCAGGAAAGCTTGGCAGAATATCTCTTGAACTGCCGTAATAAAGGTGAATTATGGATTGGTTGTTATACGAAAAAGAAGCGTTAAACAAAGGATATAAATATGTTTGCGGCGTTGATGAAGCCGGGAGAGGACCGCTTGCAGGTCCTGTTTATGCTGCCGCAGTCATCCTTCCGCCCGACTGCGAAATTGAAGGTGTAAACGATTCAAAAAAACTTTCCGAAAAGAAGAGGGAAACGCTTTTTGATATAATTTGTGAAAAAGCTGTTGCATACAGCATTGCTACAGCAAGCGAAAAGGAAATTGATGAGATAAATATTTTACAGGCAACATATCTTGCGATGAAGAGAGCGGTTGAAGGTCTTGACATTAAGGCTGATTATGCTTTAATTGACGGCAACAGACTGCCCTGTCTTGACATTCCTGCCGAGTGCATAGTCAAGGGCGATTCAAAGAGCGAGAGCATTGCCTGCGCGTCAATTCTCGCAAAGGTAAGCAGAGACAGATATATGCTTAAAATGGCTGAAAAATACCCTCATTATCAGTTTGAAAAGCATAAGGGATACGGAACAAAGCTTCACTATGAAATGCTCGACGAATACGGCGCGAGCGAAATTCACAGGCAGAGCTTCCTTAAAACGTGGTATAATAAAAAATGAATAATCTCGGAAAGCTTGCGGAGCTTAAATCCGTTATGTATTTAAGGGAAATGGGATATAAGATTATTGACTATAATTATATATGCCGTTTCGGTGAAATTGATATAATTGCAAGTAATAAAAGATATATTGCTTTTATTGAGGTTAAAATGAGAAACGAGGATTCCATTGCAAAGCCAAGGGAATTTGTCGACGAACACAAGCAAAAGAAAATAATTGCCTGTGCAAAGCTCTATTTGGCAAATCATAAGACAAAGCTGCAGCCGCGTTTTGATGTTATAGAGGTTATTTTCGCGGATAAAGAAATAAAATCAATCGAGCATCTTGAAAATGCTTTTACTTTAGTATAAAATACATTATAACAAATTACAGGAGAATAGTTATGCAATATACATCAACAAGAGATAACTCAATAAGAGTTTCCGCATCTCAGGCAATCGCACAGGGAATCAGCGAAGAGGGAGGACTTTTTGTGCCCTGCAGCCTTCCGTCCTTCCCGCTCGATAAAATCGCATCAATGGCAGAAATGGATTATATCAATCGGGCTAAAACCGTTTTAAAGGAATTTTTAACGGATTTCAGTGATGAAGAGCTTGATTACTGCGTTTGCGGAGCCTATGCGAAAGAAAAATTTTCAAGTGAAAAGATTGCTCCGATAGTTAATGTTAATAATAATGAAAACATTCTTGAATTGTGGCACGGTCCAACCTGCGCTTTCAAGGATATGGCTTTGCAGCTTCTTCCGTATTTAATGACGGTTTCGGCAAAGAAAACTGCAAACGGCAAAACAATCGTTATTCTTGTTGCAACCTCGGGCGATACGGGCAAAGCGGCTCTTGAAGGCTTCAAGGATGTTGAAAACACGAAGATTCTGGTGTTTTATCCTGTTGACGGCGTTTCGCCTATGCAAAAGCTGCAGATGACGACTCAAGAGGGCGAAAATGTTGCTGTTTGTGCAATTCAGGGCAATTTTGACGATGCTCAGAGCGCTGTAAAAGCAATCTTCACAAATGAGAACATTAAATCCGAGCTTGCAAAGAAGAATATGATGTTTTCTTCTGCAAATTCAATCAATTGGGGCAGACTTGTTCCGCAGATTGTTTATTATTTCTCTGCTTATTGCGATTTAATCGAGCAGAAAAGAATTAATTGCGGCGATAAAATCAACGTTGTTGTTCCAACCGGTAATTTTGGTAATATCCTTGCTGCTTACTATGCAAAAAGGATGGGTCTGCCTATTAAAAAGCTTATCTGCGCTTCAAATTCAAACAATGTTTTAACCGACTTTATAAACAGCGGAGAGTATAATAAGAATCGCGAGTTTTTCACAACAACTTCTCCCTCAATGGATATTCTCATTTCATCAAATCTTGAAAGACTTTTATATCATATGAGCGGTGAGGATTCATCCCTTATTAACGAGCTTATGAATTCGCTTTCAGAACAAGGAAAGTATGCCGTAAGCAAGGACCTTAAGGATAAAATCAAGGCTGAATTTTGCGGCGGATTTGCCGATGAAAACGGCGTTTTTGCTACTATTAAAGAGCAGTTTGAAAGATTTGATTATCTTTGCGATACCCACACAGCCGTTGCAGTTAAGGTTTATGAGGATTATGTTAAACAGAGCGGTGACGATATTCCAACCGTAATTGATTCAACCGCTTCGCCTTATAAATTTTCAAAAAGCGTTTTATCGGCTATATCCGATGACATAAACATTGTATCCGACGAATTTAAAACTGTTGACGAACTTAATTCAAAAACAGGGGCGGAGGTACCTAAGCCGCTTAAAGCACTCAAGGATAAAGAGGTTAGATTCAAAGATGTTTGCTCAAAGGAAAATATGAGCGAAATGGTTTTCAAACTTCTGAATATATAAAAAATCGGGAGGTTTCGCCTCCCGAAAATTTTAGTTTATCTGCATTCGTCGCAGCATTCAAATGTTTCGCATTTTGTTTCGTTTGTTTGCGTTGCAGTGTGGCTGCCGACATTTATATGACCTGCGTTGCAGCAATTACTTTTATCATGGTATATGCAGTTTTTAACATCGCAGGAGATTCCCTTAATTTCTTTATCCATCGTTTTCACTCCCTTCATTTTTATTCTTTGCACGAAATTATAATTTATTCAAGGAGCTGCTTATGTCTTTATATGCAATTGCAGATACACATCTTTCCTTCGGAACGGATAAACCGATGGATTCTTTTCCGGGCTGGAACGATTATGTAAGCAGAATTGAACAAAACTGGAACAGGCTTGTTACTGATAACGATACCGTTGTTATTGCAGGTGATATAAGCTGGGCAATGAATTTTGACGAGCTGAAAGCAGATTTTGAATTTATAAACAGCTTAAAGGGTGAAAAGATAATTCTTAAGGGCAATCACGATTATTGGTGGAACACCCTTTCAAAAATGAATAGCTTTGTTGAGCAAAACAATTTTAATACAATTAGGTTTTTATTTAACAATTCCTATGATGTTGAAGGCGTTTCGGTCTGCGGAAGCAGGGGATGGTTTTTTGAAAGCGAAGAGGCGCACGACGAAAAGATTTTAAACAGGGAAGTAAACAGAATTAAACGCTCAATTGAAAGTGCAAATAATGAAGAGAAGATTGTTTTTCTTCACTATCCGCCGATAACAACAGCTTCTTCCTGTGATGAAATAATAAGCCTTTTAAACGAAAAAGGTATAAAAAAATGCTTTTACGGGCATCTTCACGGTGACGCTGCAAAATATGCGCTCAATGAGAATATAAACGGAATTGATTTTGAACTTATTTCCTGCGATAAGCTGAAATTTACTCCTAAGTTGATTAAAAAATAATATAATAAATATATTGTATTTTTTTTATTTGTGTGTTATAATCCCATTTCAGTAATATTAAAAAGAAGATAGGAGGTCATTATTATGGCACTTAAATCATCAAATAAAGTTGATACAAACACATACGAGGTTGAAGTTACCGTTGACGCTGAAACCTTTACCGAAGCATGCAAAAGCGCATTTATGAAGCAGAGAAAGTCAATTCAGCTTCCCGGATTCAGAAAAGGCAAGGCAACTCAGGGAATGGTTGAAAAGATGTACGGCGAGGGAGCTTTCTATGAAGAGGCTCTTGAAATCGTTTATCCTGAAGCTGTTCAGAGTGCAATTGATGAAGCTGCTCTCAGAATTGTTGACCAGCCGTTTGACCTTGATGTTTCAATTATGAGCAAGGCAGAAGGCGTTGAAATGAAATTCAAGGTAACAACATATCCCGAGGTTAAGCTTGGCGAATATAAAGGTCTCAAGGCTGAAAAGCTCAGCGTTGAGGTTACTGATGAGGATGTTGAAAACGAACTTAAAACTCTTCAGGACAGAAACAGCCGTCTTGTTACTGTTGAAGACAGAGCCGCTGAAATGGGAGATTCTGTTGAACTTGATTTTGAAGGCTTTGTTGACGGCGTTGCTTTCGATGGCGGCAAGGGCGAGAATTATCCCCTTGAACTCGGAACAGGCGCTTTCATCCCCGGATTTGAAGAGCAGGTTGCAGGTCATAAGTCAGAGGAAGAGTTTGATGTTAATGTAACCTTCCCCGAAGAATATCAGGCAGACCTTGCAGGTAAGGACGCTGTATTCAAATGTAAGATTCACGAAATCAAGCATAAGGAGCTTCCTGAGCTTGACGATGATTTTGCAAAGGATGTTTCTGAGTTTGATACTCTTGATGAACTCAAAGAGGATATTAAAAAGCAGATTGCAGAAAGAAAAGAAAAAGAAGCAAAAACTGATTTTGAAAACAAGCTCCTTGAACTCCTTATTGAAAATATTGAAGCAGAAATCCCTGATTGTATGTTTAACCAGAAGGTTGATGAAATGGTTCAGGATTATGCATACAGACTTCAGTTGCAGGGTCTTGATATAAATACATATCTTCAGTACTTAGGTCAGGATATGGAGCAGTTTAAGGCTCAGTTTGAAGAGGGAGCAAAGAAGCAGGTAAGAGTTTCACTTGCTCTTGAAGCAATTGTAGACGCTGAAAAGCTTGAAGCAAGCGAAGATGAAATCAGCGCAGAGGTTGATAAGCTTGCCGAGCAGTACGGTATGGATGCAGACCAGATTAGAGCAGCCGTTCCCGTAGACCAGCTTGCTGCTGATATTAAAACAAGAAAAGCAGTTGATTTAGTTGTTGAATCGGCTGTTGAAGCATAAGCTGAAACATAGCTTTTGTTAATCTGAAAGGATAGTGATTTTAATGGCATCATTAGTGCCTTATGTAATCGAACAGTCAAGCGCAGGAGAGCGCAGTGTTGATATCTTCTCAAGACTTTTGTCAGACAGAATTATCGTTCTTTCCGACCAGGTAGACGATAACACCGCCTCCCTTGTTGTTGCTCAGTTATTATTCCTTGAAAGTCAGGATAGCGAAAAGGATATTTCACTTTATATAAATTCACCCGGCGGCTCTGTTACCGCAGGTCTTGCAATCTATGACACAATGAATTATATCAAATGCGATGTTTCAACAATCTGTGTCGGTATGGCTGCAAGTATGGGCGCGTTCCTTCTTTCAAGCGGAACAAAGGGAAAGAGAATTGCTCTTCCTAACAGCGAAATTCTTATTCATCAGCCGCTTGTTGGCGGAAGCGGAATAACAGGTCAGGCAACTGACGTTGAGATTGCCGCTAAAAACCTTATCAAAACCAAGGAAAAGTTAAACAGGATACTTGCTCAGAACACGGGCAAGGACTATGAAACTCTTGTTCGCGATACAGACAGAGATAATTGGATGTCTGCCGAAGAGGCGCTTGAATACGGCTTGGTTGATAAAGTTATAGACAAAAGATAAGGGAGCTTTTTAATGGCTAAAGATGATAATAATTTCTATCAGGCTGCAAAGTGTTCCTTCTGCGGTAAAAGCGAAGGAATGGTCAGCAGACTGATTGAAGGTCCCGGCGGAGTTTATATCTGCGATGAATGCGTTGAGCTTTGCAACGATATAATCGGAACCTATTCGGAGCCTGTTAATAAAAGCAGTGACAATTCCGATATAGTTCTTCCTGTTCCCGAGGAAATCAAGCAACAGCTTGATGAATATGTTATTGGTCAGGACCAGGCAAAAAAAGACCTTTCTGTTGCTGTTTACAACCATTATAAAAGAATTTTCAGCAACTATGACGGCGATGTTGAACTTCAGAAAAGTAATATTCTTTTACTCGGACCGACAGGCGTCGGAAAAACAATGCTTGCGCAAACTCTTGCAAAGATTCTCAACGTTCCTTTTGCAATTGCGGATGCAACAACATTAACCGAGGCAGGTTATGTCGGCGAGGATGTTGAAAACATTCTTCTTAAATTGATTCAGGCTGCTGATTTTGATATTGAAAAGGCGGAGCATGGCATTATCTATGTTGATGAAATAGATAAGATTGCAAGAAGAAGCGAAAACCGTTCAATAACCCGTGATGTAAGCGGTGAAGGCGTTCAGCAGGCTCTCCTCAAAATACTTGAAGGAACTGTTTCAAATGTTCCTCCCGGAGGCGGCAGAAAGCATCCTCAGCAGGAGTTTATTCAGATAGATACAACGAATATTCTCTTTATCTGCGGCGGTGCGTTTGACGGTCTTGAAAAGATTATTGAAAGAAGAATCGGAAGAAATTCTCTCGGCTTTGGTTCTGAATTGAACCAGAACAAGGAAGAGAAAAATGAAATTCTTGAAAATGTTATTCAGCAGGATTTAGTTAAATTCGGATTGATTCCCGAGCTTATCGGAAGAATTCCGGTTATTTCTGTATTGCAGAGTCTTGATAAGGATGCACTTGTTAAGATAATGACTGAGCCGAAAAACTCAATTCTAAAGCAGTATACAAAGCTTTTTGAAATGGATGGCGTCAGCCTTGAATTCAGACCCGAAGCGCTTGAAGCTATGGCGGATATAACTCTTGAAAGAAAAACAGGCGCAAGGGGACTTCGTTCAGTTTTTGAAAAGATACTCGGCGAGATGATGTTTAAAGCACCTTCGGACTACACAATCAGCGAAATTGTTGTAACTGAAGAATGTGTTAAAAACGGCTCAACTCCTCTGATTAAAAGAGATAAAAACAAAAAACGAGAATCCTTCGCTGAAAAGAAAAATGCATAACTTTTAAAGAGTCTGTATAAATATACAGGCTTTTTGATTTTTTTGTTGCGTTTTTAGATTTGTTATTATATAATGTTACTAATTAATTTTAAGGATAAATGTAATATGGATATTTTTGATATAGAAAACGAAGAAAAAGATGAGATTTCAAGCTGCAGCGCGTTGCCCGTTGTTGCCTTGAGGGGTATTGTTGTTTTTCCGGAAATGAACCTTCACTTTGATGTTGGAAGAAAAAAGAGCATTGAGGCGCTTCAGTCTGCAATGGAAAGCGACCAGCGAGTTTTTCTAATTGCTCAGAAGGACGCTTCCGTTGATGACCCGAAGGTTGATGATATTTATAAAACCGGCGTTGTTTGCAAAATCAAGCAGATGCTCAGGCTCCCAAATTCAAATAATCTAAGAGTTATTGTTGAGGGTGAGAAGAGGGGAGAACTTGTTTCTATGATTAAAAACAAGCCGTTTCTTCTTGCAATGGTAAATATCAGTACTGAAAAGAAATATACATATGACGCAAAGGATATGGCATATGCAAGAGCTCTGAAAAACGAGTTTGAAACCTATGCCGCTTCATATGCAAAAATTTCAAATGAGGTTAAAGCAATGGTTATTTCATTAACAGATATAGGCGAATTAACCGATTATATCTGCGCAAACACCTTCCTTGATTACACTGAAAAACAAACTCTTCTTGAAGAGCATAATCCAAAGAAACGAATAAGAAAGCTTCTTGCTGTTATAAGAAACGAAAACTTAACCTTAAAGATGGAAGCTGAAATCCAAAACAAGGTTAAAGAGGAAATAGATAAAAATCAGCGTGAATACTTCCTTCGAGAAGAAATGAAGGTTATTTCCGATGAGCTCGGCGAGAACGAGAATCCAATCGAAGAGGCTGACGAGTACAAAAACAAAATATCCGCTTTAAAATGCAGTGATGAGATTAAAGAAAAGCTGTTCAAAGAAGCAGATAAACTTGCAAAAATGCCCTATGGCTCTCATGAAGGAACGGTTGTCAGAACCTATCTTGATAAATGCCTTTCGGTTCCTTTTGGAAAGTATACTAAAGACAGTGTTAATTTAACTAAATCAAGAAGCGTTCTTGATAAAGACCACTTCGGGCTTGAAAAGGTTAAAGACAGAATTATCGAATCTCTTGCTGTATTAAAGAGAAACAGTGATTTTGGCGGTCAGATTATCTGTTTATACGGACCTCCGGGAGTAGGTAAAACGAGCATTGTTAAATCACTTGCAAAATCAATGAACAGAAAGTATGTTCGCATTTCTCTCGGCGGCGTACACGACGAAGCCGAGATAAGAGGTCACAGAAGAACATATATCGGCGCAATGCCGGGCAGAATTGCCGAGGCTGTTATAAACAGCGGAGTTATGAACCCGATTATACTTCTTGACGAGATTGATAAGGTTGGAAACGATTATAAGGGCGACCCTTCATCTGCGCTTCTTGAAGCGCTCGACAGCGAGCAGAATTCAACCTTTAACGACCATTATCTTGATTTTCCGCTTGACTTAAGCAAGGTTCTCTTTATAACCACGGCTAACGAAACCTCAACGATTTCTCCTCCGCTCAGAGACAGAATGGAAATAATCGAGCTAAATTCATACACTGTTGAAGAAAAGTTCAATATAGCAAAAAAGCATCTTATCAAAAAGCAAATCGCTAAGCATTCACTAAATACAAAAGAGCTTAAAATCAGCGATGCTGCTATCTATAAGATTATTGAGTGCTACACGAGGGAAGCCGGAGTCAGAACACTTGAAAAGCTTATTGCAACAATTTGCAGAAAGTCGCTTTTGAAACTTGAAAACGGCGAAAGCGCTGTTAAAGTTAATGATAAAAACTTATCCGAATTTCTTGGTGCTGAAAAATTTGATAAGGAAATTATCAGCAAAACAAATCTTATCGGAACTGTTAACGGCCTTGCATGGACTCAGGTCGGCGGAACAATGCTTCCGATTGAAGTTTCGGCGCTCGACGGCAGCGGAAAGATTGAACTAACGGGTAATCTCGGTGATGTTATGAAAGAAAGCGCTAAGATTGCAGTAAGTTACATTCGTTCAAAATCGGAAATTTACGGAATAGACAAAGAATTTTATAAAAACAAGGATATACATATTCACGCACCCGAGGGAGCAATTCCTAAGGACGGTCCGTCTGCAGGTCTTTCTATAACAACTGCGTTGCTCAGTGAGTTAACCTCAACTCCGATTAAATCAACTGTTGCAATGACAGGCGAGATTTCGCTCAAGGGAAAGGCACTTCCTATCGGCGGACTGAAAGAAAAGTCAATGGCAGCCTATAAGGCGGGATGCACAACGGTTATTATCCCCAAGGATAATGAAAAAGACCTTG
>JAFUZY010000106.1 GCA_017476375.1 Eubacterium sp. | reverse complement strand
GTGATGGCGAACGAATAAGAACGTTCCCTTAACGACACACGGGGACATTGCGCTGCGCGAATTAGGAATGAGGAGTTAGGAATTTCGGGGAGCTTCGCTCCGATTATATTATCGGCGAACGAAATGGGCGTTCCCTCAACAGCACACGGGGACGTTGCGCTGCGCGAATTAGGAGTTAGGAATGAGGAATTTCGGGTCGCTGCGCTCCGATTATATTATCGGCGAACGAATAAGAACGTTCCCTTAACGACACGCGGGGACGTTCCTCCGAAGGCGGTGCGTCCCCATGGCGAACGAATAGACGTTCCCTCTACAGCACAGTAAAGTAATAGAAAGGACATATTATATGAATCAGCTTGAACTCAAAGACGGCATAAAAGCCGTTATCAAAACAAACAGGGGAGATATGACCTTTATTCTTCTTCCCGAGGCAGCGCCAAAGGCTGTTGAAAATTTCACAACCCATGCTAAAAACGGGTACTATAACGGTCTTATTTTCCACCGCGTTATAAAGGATTTTATGATTCAGGGCGGCGACCCGAACGGAACAGGAACAGGCGGTCAGTCTGTCTGGGGCGCTCCTTTTGAGGATGAATTTGCCCTTGATGCAAGAAATTACTACGGCGCGCTTTCGATGGCTAATTCAGGACCGAACACAAACGGCTCGCAGTTCTTTATAGTTCAGGCAAAAACCGCACCGCCGCAGATGCTTGAACAGATGGAGGAGTTAACCGACAGGGGATACCCAAGAGAGTGCATTGATAACTATAAGGCTGTTGGCGGAACTCCTTGGCTCGATTTTCACCACACGGTTTTCGGTCAGCTTGTTGAAGGAGCGGATATTCTTGAGGATATTGCAGCAGTTCAAACCGGAATGAACGATAAGCCGATATACGATGTTGTTATTGAAAGTATAGAAATCGTTGAATAAAATCGTTTATTTATTTAATTTTTTGTTAACCCTATTGACAAATAAAAATTAATTGGTAAAATATGTTTAGCACTCGAATAATGAGAGTGCTAAACATATTGAACAAAGAGAGTTGGCTATAATGGCGGTCTGCAGGACCCCATATGCTCAATTCTCAATTTTATAGTACGAGGTGATATAAATGAATATTAAACCACTTGCAGACAGAGTTTTACTAAAATCTGTTGACGCGCAGGAAACAACCGAAGGCGGACTTATTCTTGCGGCATCTGCACAGGAAAAGCCTGAAATTTCAGAGGTTATCGCAGTTGGTCCCGGAACGGATGAAAACCCGATGACCGTTAAGGTAGGCGATAAGGTTATTATCTCAAAGTATTCGGGAACTCAGGTTAAGCTTGACGGAATCGAATACACAATTTCAGACCTTAAAGATATTCTTGCAGTAGTTGAATAAGAAGCTGAATAATAGGAGGAATTAATTATGGCAAAAGATATTATTTTCGGCGAAGATGCCAGAAAGGCTCTTCAGGCAGGTATTGATAAACTTGCAAACACAGTTAAAATAACTCTTGGTCCTAAAGGACGCAATGTTGTTCTTGATAAGAAATACGGCTCACCCCTCATCACAAATGACGGCGTAACCATTGCAAAGGAAATCGAGCTTGACGATCCGTTTGAAAATATGGGCGCTCAGCTTGTTAAAGAGGTTTCATCAAAAACAAATGATGATGCAGGTGACGGAACAACAACTGCAACCCTTCTTGCTCAGGCACTTGTTCGCGAAGGTATGAAAAATGTTGCAGCAGGCGCAAACCCGATGAGCGTTAAAAAGGGAATTGAAGGCGCTGTTGACGCTGCCGTTAAGGCTGTTAAGGAGCGCTCACAGGCAGTTAAGGATAATGCTGATATTGAAAGAGTTGCAACCGTTTCCGCAGGCGATAAATACATCGGCTCACTTATAGCAGAGGCAATGGAAAAGGTTTCATCCGACGGCGTTATAACAATTGAAGAATCAAAAACTGCCGAAACAGTCTGCGAGGTTGTTGAAGGAATGCAGTTTGACAGAGGCTACATCTCTCCCTATATGGTAACCGATACAGACAAAATGGAAGCTGTTATAGATGATGCAATGCTTCTTATAACAGATAAGAAAATAAGCGTAATCGGCGATATTCTTCCTCTTCTTGAATCAGTTCTCAAGGCAGGCAAAAAGCTTGTTATTGTTGCAGAGGATGTTGAGGTCGAGGCTCTTCAAACAATTCTTCTCAACAAGCTCCGCGGAACCTTTACCTGCGTTTGCGTTAAGGCTCCGGGCTTTGGCGACAGAAGAAAGGATATGCTTCAGGATATTGCAATCTTAACAGGCGGTCAGGTTATAACAAGCGATATCGGACTTGAGCTTAAGGATGCAACTATGGCAATGCTCGGCGAAGCCCGTCAGGTTAAGGTAACAAAGGAAAACACCATTATTGTTGACGGCGCAGGCGATGCTAACGAGATTAAATCAAGAGTTGCTCAGATTAAAACTGCAATTGAAACAACAACCTCAGAGTTCGACAGAGAAAAGCTTCAGGAAAGACTTGCCAAGATGGCAGGCGGCGTTGCAGTTGTTAAGGTTGGCGCTGCAACCGAAACCGAGATGAAGGAAAAGAAGCTCAGAATTGAGGATGCTCTTGCAGCAACAAAGGCTGCTGTTGAAGAGGGCATCGTTGCAGGTGGCGGCGTTGCGTTAATCAATGCAATCCCTGCCGTTGAAGCTCTTCTTGATACAGAGGATGCAGATTATAAAACAGGCGTTTCAATTGTTCTTAAAGCTCTTGAAGAGCCGATTCGTCAGATTGCTGCAAATGCAGGTCTTGAAGGCTCGGTTATTGCCGACAGAGTTATGAACAGCGACAAGGGATGCGGATATGACTTTGCCGCAAACGAATATGTTGATATGATTTCAGCAGGTATTGTTGACCCTGCAAAGGTAACAAGGTCAGCTCTTCAAAACGCTGCATCGGTTGCCGCAATGGTTTTAACAACCGAAAGCCTTGTAACAGATATTAAAGACCCGAAGGCTGAAGCCGCAGAAGCAGCTGCAATGGCTGCCGCAGCTCAGGGCGGAGGAATGTATTAAAAATAGCCCCATCGGGGCTTTTTTTAATGAATAATTAAGAATTAAGAATTAAGTATTAAGAATTGAGAATTGAGGTTTCTCGCTTCGCTCGGTCAAATAATTATTATAATAGCCGTGCGTAGCCCTTGGAGCGGGCGCAACGCCCATCCGAAATTCTTCATTTTCAATTCTCGTTTTGAGCTTATTTATAAACTCTTGGTATTCTCGGATTAACCATAAGCGGACTTATATCAACGCTTGCAATGTCGCCGGGTTTGATATCCGTTCCGGTTATATCAACCGCCGTGTGCGAAAGTCCGATTCCGCCGATAACATAGTGCAGCTCGCCGTTTATGCGAACATACATCTGCTGTTTTTTAAGGAATCTTTTGAAAACGCTTAAAACATATCTGAAATCATAGAGCTCTTTTTCTTTTCCGAGACCGAAACCGTCGTAGTGACCTATGGGAACTATGGCGATTTTTGTTTCTCTTTTAGTCTTGTATGTTCCGTTGTATCCGATTGAATATCCCTTTGGAACTGTTTTAACATCAACAACCTCTGCTTCAAGAACACCGAGTCTGTTAAGACCTGCTCTGTTTCTTGTTATAACCCTTCCCGTAAATGCTGAACCGATGCGAACAGCATCAAGGCAAACATCGCTGACATTGAGCAGAGCAGGGGAGTTTGCGGCGTGGATAGTTCCAACCTCTCCAACCTCTTTTTTAATCTGCTGCATTGTATCTTTAAATAAAACGAGCTGTGCCTTCGTTAACTCTGCGTTTCTGAAAGCTGAGGAAAAATGGGTGTATGCGCCGATGAAAACGAGGTTTTCAAATGAATAACACTTGACAGCATCGTTTATCTCGCTCGGAAGAAAACCGTATCTTCCCATTCCCGTATCAATTTTAAGATGCCATTTAACCTTAACGCCAAGCTCGCCTGCAATGCTGTTCATCGTTTGGGCAGCATTTACCGAGCCGATTGTTGCAATTGCGCCGTTTTCGGCAATTATCCTTGCTTCTTCTTCGACGCAGGTTGAACGCATAACAAGAATATCCTCATCTTCGAGAATTTCTTTTAAAACCGGAATATCCGTAACCTCGGTTACGGCAAAGGTTTTTATTCCGTGTTCCTTGAGGGCAAGGGTAAATTCCTATATCCCGAAGCCGTAGCCGTTGCCTTTAACAACGCCGATAACATCTGTTTTTGCTTTTTTCTTAACAAGCTCAATGTTTTCACCGAGCTTTTCCTTATCTATAACATATCTGCTCATAAATATATCCTGAATAATTACGAATTACGGGTTACGAATTACGAATTTCGGGTGCTGCGCACGGCTATAATAATTATTGTCTGAGCGCAGCGAGTGACCGAAAACTCGGCACTCGCAACTTGTTTATCTAATCTTTTTTAATACCTTGGTTCCAAGATTATAAAGATTATAAACGGGTTTATTGATAACATAATCAAATTCGCCGATAAATTCTTTCATATAACCGCCGAAGCCGTGCTTGAATCTCCAGAGTCCGTAGTGCGGATTATCGGGATTCTGGCAGTCGCCGCTGATTCCGCCGAAATCATAAACCTTGCAGCCCTCTTCCATACCCCATTTAATCATTGCCCATTGAAGAGCATAGTTGGGATAAACATTTCTGTGAGCGTTTGACGAGGCACCGTATTGGTATTTCATAACATTCTGACCCCATTTGATAGCGAGCGTTCCTGCAATCGCTTTGCCCTCATAATATGCCATATAAAGCCTTGCGTCATCGGTCATACAGTCGAGAATTTTTTCAAAATACCATTTAGGTCTTGTTGAAAAGCCGTCCCTTTCGCCCGTTTCTGCCATAATCGCAACAAAGTCATCAAGCGCTTCCTTGCCGCAGATTTTAACCTCAACGCCCTTTTTCGGTGCTTTTCGGATTCTGTTTCGGTAGTCGCTCTTGAAGGTGAGCATAAGCTCGTCCTCATTCATTCCGTTATAATCAAAGCAATAAACAAATCTCGGCTGAACATTCTCAAAATCCATACATCCCGGGTTAAGCTCTTTGAAGCCCTTGCCTAAAAGATGCTCTTTATATGCCTTGTTTTCAATAACGATTTCAGGGTCGATTTTTATGCAGTAAGCCTTGTATTCCTTTCCGATTTCAAGAAGGGCGTTAAAAAGCTCGTCGAAGGTTTTAAAATCATCCTCATCGGCAACAAAGCCCCTGCAGGCATACATTAAAGAAGCTTTGATAACGGGAATTGAGCGGATTAAAACAGAGGCTGCGCCCTTTATATTTCCGTTTTCATCCTTTAGCATAACTGCTTCCCATTTCCAGGCGGATTTAACCTTTGCCCATTTGCTTGAGTGCTGAAAAAGTCCTTTCGGGTGGGATTTTATGAAGCTTTCATATTCTTCAAGATTGTTTTGATTAACTCTTTCAATCATATATATATCTCCTAAATTTTATCTTTAGTATTATAACACATTTAGCCTTCAAAGTACAACACCTTTTATAAATTATCATTTGTTCCCTTCGCAGCACACGGGGACATTGCGCTGCGCGAATGATGAATGATGACTGATGAAT
>JAFUZY010000105.1 GCA_017476375.1 Eubacterium sp. | reverse complement strand
TTGTTAAAACGAATGCAAGGCTGAGAAACAGCGAAGTAAAATTATTTAATTTTGAGTTTTTGTTATTCATATGCACAATCCCCCCAATATACCATTTTTGCAATATTATTATATTATAATTAAAGTAATTAGTCAATCAATTTATGAACATTCTGTTAACAGTGTTATAAATTATAATTTTAACCAAATTTTAGTAATAATACATAAGTTTATATGTGATAAAATTAAAGCGGAGCATTTGCTCCGCTTTAATTTTTATATAGATTCTGTAAATGCTTCTGTGTAAACGGTAACAAATTCGCCGTTAGCAAGCTTATACGTCAGATAACCTTTGTAAATGAAATTACCCGAGAGGTTTTTAATTCCTATCGTAAATTGATTTGCGCCAACGCTTTTTGTTGACTTAAATCTTGATATTACATAATCATCGGAAGTTCCGATATTTTCAAGTAAAACATCCGACGCTTTAATCGTTCCGCCTTCTTTGGCTTTTCCGAGAATTACGCCGTATTCCGCAATTTCATATTCACCGTCCGAAACATACTGACCGTTAAAATAAACCTTTTTAACCGAGTTATCAATAGTTGTGTATGTTCCGTCCTGACGAAGATTGATTGCAGGAAGCTTATAGCCGCCTTGGGTAAATTCTTCAAGGCTAACCTTTTTAAGCGTTATGCTTTCGGTAACAAGGAAGGAAACATCTTTTCCTATATAAAACGGTTTGAATTTGTTTGTTGTTTTATCAAGCTCAAGCCACGCATATGTGTTCTCGTCGCCGGTACGCGAGATTCTTTCATTATATTCTGCCGTAAATTCAGAATCCCCGTCAATTTTAACAGTGCATTGAAGCGAATCGTTCAATGAATAATTAGCATAAATATAAGTATCAGCAGTTATATTCACGGTTTCTCCGGCATTATAGGTCTTATCGCCTATTGTGTAGCCGTCAAACGAATAGAACGCAATAGCCGTTGCCTCGGGCAATGTAAAGGATGAATCGGTGTAAGAAACAAGCATAACAGGCTCTTTGTTGTTATCACTGTATTTTCTTAATACCGTAACTTTCTTTTTGCCGTCGGAATTATATACATAAACCTTTATGTTTCCGATTACCTTAGTTGAATACCTTCTGCCCGAATCCTGATACTGTATGTCTCTTGAAACGCTCGGCGATTCAAATTCCATATACCATGCCGCATCCGAATCAGCTTTAAGATTCAGTCTTGTGTTATATGTTGCGTAATATGTGTCGGTTGCGCTGTCGTAAGAATGAGTGCCGCCGTTGAATGTAACGACATCTGCCTGGCTGACATTTCCCTGAACTATCTCAATGGAATATGTTCTGATGTGAGTTGTAAGCGAGCTTTGAACAAGGGATGTAACGGCGTTAACAATTGATTGCTTTGCGTCGTCTTTAATTGCCTTGAGACTTAATCCGTTATAGTCAATTTTAGTTGTTATAGCGCTTGTTGCAACTCTTAAGTCACGGTTAAGGTCATCTTTAGGATAATTATATGCATCCTGTTCAAGGTCAAGTGCAATTGAAACAGCCTGCATATATGCAGAAACGTCAAGCTCTTTCTCGGGAGATTTCATTTCTGCCATCGCATTATTAAGTTCATCTGCAAGCGCAAAGGCTTCAAGCTGCTCTTCCCCGCCCTCGGCGTATTCTTTTCTGTCCTCAGCAGTTTGATTTGCATATTTCTGAACATCGTCTCTTTCAGTTAACTGAATAAAACCGTTGATATCCGACGCGAAATATTGAGGTGCTTCAACTGCCATTCCTTCAAGAAATTCAATCGAGTTTCCGTATGTTTCATCAAAATATGTGAAATCTGCCCTGTTCTTCAGATAAATACTTTGTGCGTTAGCAAATTTCACCGCCTCAGCGTCGATTTCAGATTGTTTTGAAACGCCGGTATTAGTTCTGTCTGCAATATAAACATAAGGAAATTCAAAATAGCTTGTCAGGTATTCACGGTATGAAGCTACTGTTGAGGGCGTGTAAAGATTCTCATCAATGTTTTCCGAGTCAGCTATCGCCTTGTCTTTTGCTGTATCAAGAGCAGAGAAATCAGCAAGCTTTTCAAGAGACGAGTGTGCGTTCTGAAGCTTAGAAAGACTTGCAGGAGAAGCTGCGTATCCGTTTTCAACAAGAAGATACATTTCTCTGACCGAGTCCTTATATGCTCTCTTAAACGCAGATATTGATGAAACAGTAAATGATTTATTAAGCTCTTCATTAGACGTGTTATAATCCGTTTCAGCGCTGTTTCCCGTTGGCGAAGAATGGTCAACCTTCATTTCCGATTTAAGTGAAGGATATGTATCCTCTGTTCCAACGGATGACGAATTAAGTGTGTTGCAAAGCGCAGTTATTTTCTCTGCACATTCATTTACTTTGCTTGCCGTATCGGAGGAATAATCATATGCTGATTGAGGATTAAAAGATGTAGCTTCGTCGTATGATTTAAAGAAATCAAGCATTCCGCCTTCTTTGTAATTATCAATATCCCTGCATTTAGCGGCAGCATTTGATAATGCATCTTTAAGAACTTTATAGTTAATAATGTATATCGGCTTTTTTGAGTTTACTCTGACTCTCTTTAAATCATTTCCGTTATTATAAAAATTAAATCCCCAGTTAACATCGTTAAGGGTTCTTGACGCTTCGTTATCAGATAGTTTGCCCTTGAACCTTATCTGATTTGCAAAACCGAAATGAAATTCCATTGAGGCTGAAAAATGCTTTCCCCAGTGCTGATTAACATCAAAGGTATCATAATTAACGATGTTAACTTCATTTCCGCCGTTATTAAGATAATGCCATTGATAGTTAAAGCTTTCGTTAACTCCGCCGCCTGAGCCGTTTCTCCATTTGTTATTGAGCTCAAGCTGGTCACCATGGGAATTAAGGAAAATAGCCGAATAATAGATATTGTATGTATGAACTGCCGAGCACCAATGCCTGAAATAGCTCATAACTGGAATTGCAGGCGTTGTTTCACCGTCATACAGAAGAACTGCACTCGGGTGAAATAGCTTAACATTGCACTTTTCGGAGCCGCCGTAGATAGACATTTCTCCTTCCCAGATTGCAGCGTCATCATAGGATGTTGAAACGTCATTAGCCCAAAGAACATTTATGTATGTTTTTGCATAGTCGGCGTCGGAAACAAAATCATTGTCGCCCGAATATCTCGCGTGGTATGTTCCTTTTTTAGGAGACCATACAGAAAGATTATTCACTGCTTTTTCAAGTCTTTGTGCAACCGTCTTGTACTGATCAGAGGTGAAAACGCGGTTGCCGTATTCAGCTGCGTCAATATATTTGTTTGCTTCAACATATGCGTTATATGCTTCAAGAGTGTTTGAATAAACATTTCCGCTCTGCATTTTGCTTTCATATGAAGCAGCCGCTTGTTTAAGCCCTGCAAGGTCATAGCTTACAGGCGTGTAAGGAAGATAAAAGAATATTCCGCCAAAACGGGTGTGACCGTCGCCGCTACCATCAAGAATGTTTATTCCTGCAAGGTCTGAGGGATTTAGATTTAATCCGTAGTCACCCACATTAATATCCCTTTCAATTGCAAAATTATGGCTTGAATCCGTATATTCCCCATAGCAGGAAAAATGAAGGATTTGTTCGCTATAATCAAAAGAAAGAGTATAGTTGTTATGATATTTTTCGTTATCACCGGAATAAACCGAATCTATGCCGCTGATTTCATTACTGTTAATGCTTATATTTCCGTTTCTCAAAAGCTTTATGGGAATACTTCCGTTTTTATCGAATATCCCTATAAGATATTCAGAAGCCGAATCAAGGCGCGAGCCGAGAGTAACATCAAACCTGAAATCACTTTTATCCTGAAAAATTCCTTCATTGGCATTTGAACTGTCGTTGTATACGAGCTTGTCGTTGCTGAACCACATTCTGAAATATTTCAGCGAATCATCCCGTAATATAGAATTTTCATTTGAATATCTTGTTAAACCGTATGCAGAATTTGCCGGCGAATAGTAATAAGAATCGTTGCTTATTGAATAGCCAACGCCCTCGGTTCCGTGAAAATTAACCGCTGTTTCATACCTTACGTTAACATCATTATGATTAGCAGGCTTTGAATAAGCCTCCTGTCTTACTTGAAGTGATGTTAAAGCAACATCATAAACTCTGAAATCGGAAAGCGAACCGGAAAACAGCGGGTCACCAGAGTGTGACGAAGCGCCGAGAAGAAGATATCCGTCTTTAATGTTATTAAACCAAGAGTCAATAATACGGCTCGTATCCTCTGTCATATCGCTATACAATCCGTCTCGATAAACAAAGATATTTGATTTAGTAACCGTTATCGTCCAGCGGTGCCACGCGCCGTCATCCGAAATTGAAGGAGAGCCTGTTTCACTGTTGCCATAGCTCATATTCTTAACTTTTGCATTTGAGTTACAGGAAAAATACAAATAAGAGGTGTTGCCTCCGTCACCGTATCCGCCACGCGATGAAAACTCAAAATATCTCTGCCAGTCATTACCTCCACGCTGACCGTAAAAGCTGACAGTAAGCCCTTTGCTGCCCGTTACACCCGATAGCATACTGTTTGCCTTAACACGATAGTAATTAGTGTTTGAGCCGCTTGAACCTCCCGGGAATTTGGCGCAGTTATATGCTCCGCTTGTGTTCCAGCTTGCTCCAGTTCCAACAGTTTCAAGGTCGGAGGAGCCGATTTTATCCTTTGTTAAATCAGAATCGGTAAAATATTGAGCAACAAGATGCTTTGCTAAATACTCATTTTCATCATTTGCAGCACTTGCCGAAAAAGGATAAACAAGAATTACAGGCATTGCAATTATGATTGAAAGCAATGCTGATAACGCTTTTATGTATAACTTTTTCATAGAGTTCACCCCGAAAAATAATTATATATATTTAATTATATAAAATAGTTTAGCAATTGTCAACAAAACACAAATATGAATGTTAAAAGTTTATGTTGTTTTTGCTTTACAAAAGTATTATAGAATGATATAATATAAATAGACATAAGTTTATAATCGGAGGTGTATTTATGGCATATTATATTGTTCTTCCATTCGGACTTGCAGTTTCACTCGTTTTCTGTATAAAAAGAGCAAAAGGCTTCAGCATAAGCAATCTTATGCTGAAATCAGTATCAAGCCTTTGCTATCTTTTAACGGCTGTGTTTGCTCTCATTTCAAACCCAACTGCAAATACCTATGGTTCGTTGATAATATTCGGAGGCGCTCTCGGTCTGGTCGGCGATATATTGCTGGATTTAAAAGGCATCTATAAAAAGGATGAAAGCTCATATCTGAAAGGAGGCTTTCTCTTCTTTCTTGCAGGTCACCTGTTTTATTCGGCGTCTGTTATTTATTCAATAAAACTTAAATGGTGGATTATTCTTATTTGCGTTGCAGCGTCATTTCTTTTCAGCTTCCTTAATTTAGCTCTTTCAAAATTTATAAAGGTGCATTTTGGCGCATACAGAACAATCGTATTTATCTATACTGTTTTTCTTGCATTAACCCTATTTCTTTCCGTTGCAGCGGCAATTGTTTCCAACTTTGCAAAGGGATATGTTATTCTTTCAATCGGCGCAGTGCTGTTTACGCTCTCTGATGCAATTCTATCTAACACATTCTTTGGCAGAAACAAAGAAAACGCCCTGTATTTCTTCACAAATCATTTCAGCTACTACGCAGGCCAGTATTTAATCGCAGCGTCAATTTTGTTTATGAAATAAGGCGTTTATTGATAAATCCTTTGTTTAGTCTCTTATGGCAAAAAAAGACAGTTCCGAACGGAACTGTCTTTAGTGTGTCGACAAACCCGTAAAAATTATGGAGACACACTGACAGACTTTAG
>JAFUZY010000104.1 GCA_017476375.1 Eubacterium sp. | reverse complement strand
TCAAGACCCTCTAAGTCAAAAACCTCTTGAAGTGTTTTTCCCTCAAATTTGCCGTTTGAAACAGTGTTCATTCCGTCTTTATGGCAGGCAAGCATCCATCCCTCAGCTGTTTTGTCAAAACTTGTTTCAAAGCCGTAGACCTCCTTTAACCTGTTTCCGCCCCACATATCATCTTAAAATACAGGGTTCAGTTTAAGTATTTCCATTTTTCTTCCCCTCTAATATTAATTATTTATATATTATCAAATTTTTTCTTCCCTTTCAAGAAAAATTGATGTAAAATAGAAAAGATTAATATATTATTAGATTAACGGAGAAATTATGGCTGTTCTTGATGTTCAGAATTTAACACTTGCTTTCGGAGAAAAAACGCTTTTTAAAGGCGTTTCCTTTGATGTTAAGGAAAAGGAAAAGGTTGGGCTTATCGGATGCAACGGCGCAGGTAAAACCTCTTTATTCAAAATTATCAAGGGCGAATACACGGCAACCGAGGGCAATTGTTTTATTTCAAAAAACACTAAAATCGGATATATGGAGCAGCACACCTGTTCAGAAAATAAAACGGTTTACAACGAGCTTATTTCCGTTTTTGATGATTTGATTCAAATTGAAAAAGAGCTTGAAACTCTTTCACATAATATAACCGAAAAAATCGGTAATCTTCAGGAAAATATTGAGCGTCAGGATTATTTAACAACTGTTTTTAACCGTGACGGAGGATTAACCTATAAAAGCTTAACCCGTTCGGCATTAATCGGTCTTGGCTTTTCCGAGAGTGATTTTGATATGCCGACCTCAAAACTATCGGGCGGTCAGAAATCAAAACTTATTCTTGCAAAGCTCCTTCTTTCAAAGGCAGATTTCCTTCTTCTCGACGAGCCGACAAATCACCTTGATTTAAAGGCTCTTGAATGGCTTGAGGGCTTTTTAAAGGATTTTTCGGGCGCTTGTCTTATCATTTCTCACGACAGATATTTTCTTGATAAATTAACAAATAAAACCATTGAAATTGAAAACGGAAAATGCCGTTCGTATACCGGAAATTATTCTGTTTTTCTAAAGAAAAAGGAAGCTGAACAAAAGGCGATTGAGGAAAAATACGAAAACGATATGAAGGAAATCGAGCGTATTGAAGGTATAATCGTTCAGCAGAGGCAGTGGAACAGGGAAAAGAGCATAAAGAAGGCTGAAAGCGAAGAGAAAAGGCTCGAAAAGCTTAAGGCTCAGCTTGTTATTCCCGATTCAAGAGTTGAAAGAATCCGTTTTGATTTCACACCTAAATTTGTCAGCGGCGAAGAGGTTTTAAATGTTTCAGAGCTGAAAAAGAGTTTCAAGGATAAAAAGATTTTCGAGAACGCTACTTTTAATGTCAGAAGAAATGAAAGGGTTTTCCTGCTTGGCGAAAACGGATGCGGAAAAACAACGCTGCTTAAAATTCTTATGAAGGATTACAGCGCTGACGGAGGTTTCTTTAAATTCGGCGCAAATGTTTTCACGGGCTATTTCGACCAGGTTCAGGCAAAGCTTGATTTATCCAAAACCGTTATTGAAGAAATCTGGTCATCCTTTCCCGCAATGAGCGAAACCTCGGTTCGCTCGGCGCTTGCCGCATTTCTTTTCAAAGGTGAGGATGTTTTTAAAAACCTTTCCGACTGCTCGGGAGGCGAAAGAGCGAGAGTAGCCCTGCTTAAACTTATGCTTGGCAAATATAACTTTCTTCTTCTTGATGAACCCACCAACCACCTTGACGCTTCTTCACGAGAAGAGCTTGAAAACACCCTTCTTGATTACAGCGGAACAATGCTAATTGTTTCCCACGACAGATATTTTATCAACAAACTTGCAACACGAATACTTGAGCTTGATGAAAACGGCATAAGAGAGTATTACGGAAACTACGATGAATATATCGAAAAGAAGAATAATCTTTCTCTTCAAAAATTACCTGAGAAGGTTCAAAAAGAGAAGAAACCAAACGAGTATCTTCTTAAAAAGGAACGCCAGTCTGCATTAAGAAAAGCAAAAACAAGGCTTGCAAAATGCGAGCAGGAAATTGAAGAGGCTGAAAAGGAAACCGCTCAGATTGAAGAAAAAATGCAGAGCGCTCCTTATGAGGAACTTATGGAGCTGACTCAAAAGCTTGACGAGCTGACCGGTCTTAAAGAAGAACTTTATGCTGAATGGGAAAAACTCAGCGAGCAATTGACAGAGCAGGAGACATAAATTATAATATCTAATTATGGAAAACAAAAAAATTGTAATTATCGGCGCAGGCGCATCGGGACTTATGGCGGCGGCAAGAAGTGCAGCAAGAGGTTTGGATGTAACTGTTGTTGAAAAAAATAATCGCCCTGCAAGAAAAGTTATGATAACGGGCAAGGGAAGATGCAATGTAACAAATGCTTGTTTTGATATTAATGAGCTTGTAACAAATGTTCCGAGAAATCCGAGATTTATGTATTCGGCGTTCTCAAACTTTATGCCCTATGATATGATTGCTCTTCTTGACGAACTCGGAGTTGAAACAAAAATTGAAAGAGGCAACCGTGTTTTTCCCGTTTCGGATAAAGCGGTTGATATTGTTGACGCTCTTGTTAAATATGCAAAAACAAGCGGTGCAAAAATCATCAGTGAAACCGTTAATGGTCTTGATATTGAGGATAAAAGGGTTAAAGCAGTTTTGCTTGAAAACGGCGAGAGACTCGAATGCGACGCTGTTGCAATCTGCACGGGCGGAAAAAGCTATCCGCAAACCGGCTCAACGGGTGACGGATATGCCCTTGCAAAAGCGGCAGGTCACTCTGTAACTCCGCTTAAGCCCTCGCTTGTTCCGCTTATCTGCTCAAATAATTTCGTCCCCGATTTGCAGGGACTGTCGCTTAAAAATATCAGCATAAAACTCTTTGACGGTGACAAGCAGGTGTATTCCGATTTCGGAGAAATGCTTTTTACTCATTTCGGAGTGAGCGGTCCCGTTGTTCTTTCGGCTTCAGCTCATATGGCAAATCCGAAGGAAAAGCAATATAAGCTTGTTATCGACCTTAAACCTGCTCTTGACGAAAAGACGCTTGATAAAAGAATTCAAAGGGATTTTGAAGAAAACAAAAACCGCGATTTCATCAATTCTCTTTCAAAACTTTTGCCGAATAAGATTATTCCGACTGTTGTTAAGCTCAGCAGAATCGAGCCTTCAACAAAGTGCAATCAGATAACGAAGGAGCAGAGGAAAAATCTTGTTTTGCTTCTTAAAAATTTCACTGTTAATATCAGCGATTTCAGACCGATTGAAGAGGCGGTTGTCACCTCGGGCGGAATTGATGTTAAAGAGATTGACCCCAAAACAATGAAATCAAAAATCATTGATAATCTCTATTTTGCAGGCGAGGTTATTGATGTTGACGCCTATACGGGCGGATTTAATCTGCAGATTGCCTTTTCAACCGGCTATGTCTGCGGTGAAAATATTTAAATAATTGAGAATTGAAAATTTAAAATTGAAAATTTCGGGTGCTGCGCACGGCAATTATAAAACGGGTGCGGGTGTCCCGCCCACAATTTTCCATTTTCCATTCTCCATTTTCAATTAAATAAGGAGATATTAAAATGATTAATGTTGCAATTGACGGACCTGCCGGCGCAGGAAAAAGCACTGTTGCAAAGGCTGCAGCAAAGAAGCTCGGCTACATTTATGTTGACACGGGAGCGCTATATCGAACAGTTGCTCTTGCCGCTCAGAGAAAGGGTATTCTCGGTAAAACGGATGAGATAATTGAAATGCTTTCCGATATTAAGGTTGAGCTTAAATACATTGACGGTGTTCAGTCTGTTTTACTTAACGGCGAGGACGTTTCTTCGTTTATCAGAACGCCCGAAATTTCAATGGGTGCAAGCGCTGTTTCGGCAATTCCGAAGGTTCGCGAATTTCTTCTTGACCTTCAGAGAGATATTGCAAAAAACAATAATGTTATTATGGACGGCAGAGATATTGCAACCGTTGTTCTTCCGAATGCGGATGTTAAAATCTTTCTTTTTGCTTCTCCTGAATGCAGGGCTAAAAGAAGGTATGATGAGCTTATTGCAAAGGGCGAGAGTGTTATGTTTGAGGACGTTCTTGCAGATGTTAATCAGCGCGATTATCAGGATTCCCACAGAGAAATCGCTCCGCTTAAGCCAAGCGAGGAATCAGTTTTGCTTGATACCTCCGAGCTTAATCTCGAAGAGTCAATTGCGGCAATTATCAAAATCGTTAAGGAGAATGTCTGATGAAGGAATTTGATTACAGCGAGGTTAAGCATTATAAGCTTTACGGCTTTATTAAAACTGTTTTCAAGCCGATTATACAGCCTCTTTATAAAATGGAATTCAAGGGCGTTGAAAACATTCCTCAGGGGGATGAAAGATTCATTGTTGCAGTAAACCATACCTGCGCGTTTGACCCTGTTTTTGCAGCAGCACCAAAGGAAATGCCGGCTCTTCACTTTATGGCAAAGGCTGAGCTCTTCAAAAATCCCTTTGCAGCTTGGTTTATAACCCATATGTACGGATTTCCCGTTAAAAGAGGACAGGGGGATAATTCTGCTATTGAATACGGCGAAAAGATTATTGAAGAAGGTCATGTTATGGCTATTTGCCCGGAGGGAAAGCGCATTAAGGATAAAAACGGCGTTCCCCAGAAGGCAAAATCAGGCGTTGCCGTTATTGCAAAGGCAACAAATTCATCCGTTTTGCCCGTTGCAATATGCGCAAATAAAAAGATTAAAATCGGAACTAAGGTAACTGTTTCATACGGCAAGCTTATAACACCCGAGGAAATGGGATTTGATAAAGAGGATTTCGGTCCCCACGATATAAAGGCTGCCGCAAATCTTGTTATGGACAGAATAACAGAGCTTTGGAGAGAAGAGGTTCATATTGAAGAAGATTAATCTTGCAAAAACGGCAGGTTTCTGCTTCGGGGTTAACAGGGCGGTTAACCTTGTTTATGAAATGCTTGATAACGGCGAAAAGGTTTGCACCTTGGGTCCTATTATCCATAACGCTCAGCTTGTTGACGACCTCAAAAGCAGGGGTGCTGTAATCGCTGAAAATCCATCTGACTGCAAAGAGGGATACAAGCTTGTTATAAGAACTCACGGAGTTGAAAAAGAGATTGTTGATGAGCTTGAAAAAAACGGGATTGATTATGTTAATGCAACCTGTCCGTTTGTTACTAAGATACATAATATTGTTAAAAAGCAGGACGAAAAAACAACTGTTTTAATCGCAGGGGACAAGAATCACCCTGAAGTTTTGGGAATTGCGTCCTATTGCAAAGGAAAATATTTCGTTTTTAAAAATGAGGCAGAATTACTAAAAATTATACAAGAAGAAATAATTGTAAAAAATTCAGATTGCATTTGCGTATGCCAAACAACTTTTTCAAAAAAAGAATGGGAAAAATGCGAAAAAATTATAAAAAAAGTATATACAAACTGCCAAATTTTTGATACAATATGTAATGCTACATCCGAAAGGCAGTCGGAGGCAGCTGAAATTTCAAAAAATTCAGATGCAATGATTGTTATCGGAGGTCGCCATTCATCAAACACCTGTAAACTTCAGGAGGTTTGCTCGAAAAACTGTCCGTCGTTTCTCATTGAAACAGCTGATGAGCTTAAGAGTATAAATCTTGACGCTTACGAGGTTGTTGGTGTTACTGCCGGGGCTTCGACACCCTCGGTAATTATCAAGGAGGTACTCAAATCCATGTCCGAAGAAATTAAAGAAAAGGAAGTTGAAACAACTTCAGCCGTAACTGAAGAAGTTGTGGAGACAGCAGAAATCGCTGAAACGGCTGAAAATACGCCTGCTGTCGAAGCATCTGCTGATGGTGAGGCATCCTTTGAAGAATTACTCAATGAGTCTTTTAAGGAAAGCGACAACTCAAAAGTAGTTAAGGGAACAGTAGTCGGAATCACCCCGACAGAGGTTTATGTTGATGTTCCCGGAAGAAAGCAGACAGGCGTTATAGCTGCTGATGATTTAAGTGCAGAGCCCGTTGCTAAATGCGAAGATGTTGTTGCAATTGGTGATGAAATCGATTTGGTTATCATGAAAACTGATGACCAGGACGGAGTTCTTAAGCTTTCAAAGCGTCTTTTTGATGCAACAAAAGGTTGGGACGATATTGTTGCTGCTAAAGAGGCTGATGAAGTTCTCGAAGGAACTGTTACCCAGATTATCCGCGGCGGAGTTCTTGTTACAACAAAGGGAACAAGAGTTTTTGTTCCTGCATCATTAACAGGATTGCCAAGAAATCAGGAACTTGATGTGCTTAAGGGCTGCGAAGTTCAGTTCAAGATTATTGATGTTAATCCGTCAAGAAGAAGAGCAGTCGGCTCAATCAAGGTTGTTGCCGATGCAAAGAGAAAAGAAGAGCAGGACGCTGCTTGGGCTAAGCTCGAAGAGGGTATGAAGCTTGAGGGAACAGTTAAGTCCTTAACCTCATACGGCGCATTCGTTGACCTTGGCGGTATTGACGGAATGATACATATTTCAGAGCTTTCTTGGTCAAGAATCAAGCATCCGAGCGAGGTTGTTAAGGTTGGCGATGTTGTTGAAGTAACAATCAAAAAGCTTGATGAAGAAACAAGAAAGATTTCACTTGGTTTCAGAAAGATTGAAGATAATCCGTGGGAGATTCTCAAGAGAGATTATCCTGTTGGTTCGGTTGTAGACGCTAAAATCGTTAGCTTCGCAACCTTCGGCGCATTCGCAAACATTCTTCCCACAGTTGACGGTCTTATCCATATAAGCCAGATTTCATGGGAAAGAATTAAGACTCCTCAGGATGTTCTTAAAATTGGCGATGTTGTTAAGGCAAAGATTATCGACATCGACTTTGATAAGAAGAGAGTTTCTCTTTCAATCAAAGAGCTTCTTGAAAAGCCCGAAGATAACGAGGTTATCCCCGAGCTTGCAGTTGAAGAGGAAGCTCCTGCAGAGGAAGAGGCTCCTGCAGTTGAGGAAGCTCCCGCAGTTGAGGAAGCTCCCGCAGTTGAAGAAGCTCCCGCAGTAGAGGAATCTCCTGCAGTAGAGGAAGCTCCAGCAGAAGAAGCTCCTGCAGAAGAAGCTCCTGCAGAAGAAGCTGAATAATTAAAACAAAGTTCAAGGCTGTCCCAATGGACAGCCTTTGTTTTTAGGTGAATATAATGGAAATTAAAAACTTGATAATGCTAAATGGGTTTTCCAATGAAACAATCAAAGCATTTGAGAAACTGTTTTATTATGAGACGGTTATTAAAGAAGATATTGAAACAAAGGATAATTGGTATATTATCAGAGTTGGTATTAGCGAAGCGTTTGATGCCTTTTTGATGCTTGAAAACGCTACAGGATTGCCTAAAGAAGCAAATTTATATACTTTTTTTGAAAAAATTGAAAAACAAGGCAACGAATATGTTCTTTTCGGAAATGCTTATGATGAATTGGATTTTTATGATTCACAAACTCCGATTCCTTTTGAAATCAGGTTTACTAATGCAGATTTCAAAGCAAAAGTTTATAAAACCGGTCATATAGAAGGTTTTCCTATTGATTGGTGTGTTTTGTGTGAGATAGCCTTTGAAATTGTTGAAAAATATCTGTTTTCAAAAGAGCTGCTCAATGAAGAGGAAATGAATTATCTTCCATTATTTATTGAGCTCGCGAATCTGCTGTCATATTCTGATTATAAAAATGATGCAAAGGTTAGCGAATATACAATATTAAAGCAATTTTTTTCAAAATACGGTTTTGAAAAGCCCTTAAAAAGACTTGTGAAAATCGAAAATGAGGGTAAAAATGAAAAGCTTTCGAAGTTAAAAGAGCGTTTTCTCGAAGAACTTGATTTTAAGAAATATGAACCGTTGTTCAGAGAGTTTTTTGAAATTGTTTCAAACACTCAAAACGGTTATAAAATCCGAATCGAATGTAATTGCCCTTTTGAGAAATTAGTTGATACACGAAAGCAAATCGACTTGCTGATTAAAGCAAAGGGATATGAGGGCGAATATCCGTTTTATTATAAAAAGGGTAAAGCTAACAGCATAAAAATAAAAGTTAGAAAATATTATCCGAAAAAAACTTTCGTATTTGCTAATAGTGATTTGATGCATTATATCTATTGCAGGGAAAACACTTATACTAACGATTCGTTATATATTGATTTTTGTTGCGGTTGCGAGGCGATTAACGACAGCGAGCAAAAACCCGATTTAATATCCTTTATGTTTAATTCAAACGGAAAGCCTTATATTGAAATTGTTGATTATTCTCAGAATTATTATGGTGAAGACGGCGAATTGATTTCTGATGATTTAGAACAAAGAATTAATATTTCCTGCAAGCTTGCAGAACTTATAAAACTTTCAAAATCAGAGCGAAATGAATATAAAACTAACTATAGCTTGAAAGCCGTTTTAGCAATGCTTCCAATGAGCATTGCGTTGAGTTTGTTTATTGCGCTAATAATACTTCCAGCATTTATGCTGCTTGGTGTTTTGCTGTGCCTGATATTTGGTTTATCATCAGAAATACCGTCAATGTTTCGAGATATACCTTGGTTGAGATTATACTTTATATCCGCAGGTATAATTGAAATTGTTTTTTTCATTTACAGTTTATTTTACTAAAAAACTCCCCTGCGTAAGGGGAGTTGGCAGCAATTCTGACTGAAGGGCTATAACAAACCCTCTGACTTGCATTATTCGGTACCTCCCTTTAACAAGGGAGGCTTTTATTAATTATCAAATATTGCTTCAATTAAAGTTTCATAAACCTTAATCGGGTCGGAAATGAATTTATCTTTAATCATTTCCGCCTGTTCTTTTGTTGATGCGAAAAGATTGAGCGAAAGATAATCGGTGTCGTTATCGCTGACATTAAGATTAACGATATACCCCTTATCCTTCTTCGTTATTTCAACCTTGTTTTCCCGCTTGTATTTCTCTTTTGCAATGATTTTCTGACAGAGCTTAATGCTGTTTTCCCTGATGGTAAGCGGCAAATCCATTTCAATAAGCTCTATATTTGCTCTTGAATTATTAACAAGGGTGAGGGCACCGTCCTCATCTTCCCTGATAACTCCGTTTTTCATCAGCTTTGAAATTGCGTCTGCAACCTCAAAATGATTTGCAAACATTCCCTCGTCCATAGTCCTTGTTATATTATCGGCGGTAACCTTTCCGTTGATGTTTGCTATGATATAGCAGACTATGAGGGAAATTGAGCTGACTGAACGCAGTCCGCCATCCTGAACGCCTGCCATAAAGGCGTCAAAGCGAAGCTTCGGGTCTATTTCGTTTTGCGACATTTTTTCGATGTTGTTTTCAGTATTATCGTTATTAATCATATTGGCTCAAATAAACTCCTGAAAATTTATTAAAAATATATTACCACATTATTATCAATCTTGCAAACTATATTTATTTAATATATAATATATGTATGAAAAATGTTAAGTTAAGCAAAAGGCTGAGCGCCGCTGCAAATTTGATAAGGCAGGGAAGCAGACTTGCCGATATAGGATGCGACCACGGATATGTTCCCGTATCACTTATCCTTGACGGCAGGATTGAATCCGCCGTTGCAAGCGATATAAACGAAGGTCCTCTTAAATCCTGCATAAACCTTGTTAAAGAATACGAGCTTGAGCATAAAATCAAATGCGTTTTATCAAACGGGCTTGAAAGGATTAATCTTGATGAGGTTGACGATATTCTGATAGCGGGAATGGGCGGAATTCTAATATATGATATTTTAAACAGCGATAAGGTTGATTTTGAAAAGCTCAAGGAAAAGCACCTTGTTTTAAACTCGATGACCCATCCCGAAGAAGCAAGGCTTTGGCTGAACAATTACGGATTTGAAATTCAAAATGATATTATCGTTAAGGAAGGCAAGCATTATTACAGCATTATGGATGCTTATTATACCGGAGAGAATAATAATTTTGATGCCGATTGTTTCCTCGGAAAAATAGAGGTAACGAAGGAAAACATTGGCTATTTTGAGCATCTTTTAAACTATCTGAAAAATAAGCAGAAGGGCGAGCCAGATTTCAGCGAGGAAATAAAAAAGATAGAGGAAAAAATAAATGACAACCGTTAAAAATATATACGACTATATAAACAGCATTGCCCCCTTTGAAACTCAGGAGGAATGGGATAACTCGGGTCACCTAATCGGCAATTTCAGAAAAGAGGTTAAAAAGTGCGTTATGGCGCTTGACGCCACCAAAGAGGTTTGCCTTTTTGCAAAAGAAATCGGGGCGGATTTAGTTTTAACTCATCATCCGATTATTTTCGGCACAATTGATTCTGTTAAATCAGGAACTGCGGTGTATACTCTTGCAAGCTCGGACATAGCCTGCATATCCGCTCACACCAATTTTGATTTGGCTCACGGAGGAATAAACGATAATCTTGCAGGTATTCTTGGCTTGAAAAATGCAAGGCATATTGATAATTCCTTTCTCGTTGCAGGCGAGCTTGAATATGAAATGAGTATTTATGATTTTGCCGAGTTTGTTTCGGATAAACTTGATTGCAGAGGACTCAGATACACCAAAACCGATGAAACGATTAAAACGGTTGCACTCGGCGGCGGAGCCTGCGAGGATGAATGGGAAATTGCAATGCAAAATGCCGACTGCTTTTTAACGGGCGATATGAAATATCATAAAATGCTTGATGCAGCCGAAGAAGGCTTTGCGGTTATTTCCGCAGGGCATTTTGAAACCGAAAACAAAGCGTTTTTAATGCTGAGAGAAAAACTTGAAAAGCTTTTCACGGATGTTGATTTTATTGCAGCACCGCGTGAAAATCCGATACAGACAGTAGATTAGTTGCAAGTGCCGAGTGCCGAGCTTTTGGTATCTCGTTTTGCTAGGGCAATTATAATTATTAAACTATAACAGGAAACAAAAATGCTTGACGGAATATTTTTATATCATATGAAAAACGAATTTAAAAAAGAGCTTCTGGGCTTTCGTGTTGATAAGATATATCATCCTTCGCGCGAGGAGCTCTTGTTCTCGTTTAAAACCTTTAACGGAACAAAAAAGCTTTTGCTTTCCGCAAGGGCAGACAGCGCGAGGGTTCAGCTTACC
>JAFUZY010000103.1 GCA_017476375.1 Eubacterium sp. | reverse complement strand
TTTTTTCTTCAATGTATTCATGAGAATAACCGAGAATCGCTCCGTAAAGATATATATTTTCTCTTCCCGTATAGTTCGGGTCGAAGCCTGCGCCAAGCTCAAGAAGAGGAGCAATAACGCCCGATTTATAAACCTTTCCTTCCGTTGGCTTATAAACGCCGACTATCGTTTTGAGCAGAGTGCTCTTTCCTGCCCCGTTAAGACCGAGAATTGCAAGTCTGTCGCCTCGTTTGATTTCAAAGTTAATATCATTGAGAGCAACAAATTTTTCATACTCGATTTTGCCCTTAATAAGTCTGATCATATATTCCTTTAAATTATCAACTTTTTCTTTGTTAAGCTGAAATTTCATTGAAACATGATCAACCTTGATAACTGTTTCTCTTTCTTCAGAGGAAATCTCTTGTTTAATATCTTCCATAATTATAATCCTTTTCATCAAGAACTTATTCGTTTCAGAAGTTTATTCGCTGTTTCTCTTAAGCTTCCAGACAAGGGCACTAAGTAAAACACCAACAAAGAATAACATTCCCGCTTCAACCAGAAAGGCTGAAACACACGAATTTATAAAGTTTAAAACAGAATCGCATAAGTAGCTCGGATAAATCAGAAGCTCCTTAAACAAACTGACAATTCCGATAAACACCGCAGGAAATAAACAAAGCATTGCAGATGCAAACAAGCTGTAAACAACGGACCTGAAAGCCCGATAATGCTTATCGGCAACCGAAATAGTCAGAAGGAAAAAAGCAATTGTAAGAACTGCAAAAAATGCAATTGCGATATTCATAGCGGTTGAAGCAACGTTAACAACGCTCTGAACATCGGAAATATATGCAAATTCAACCTTTTTCTTTATATACGAGGAAATGTCGTTTGAAAACTCCTTCGGTCCGTTTTGCTTTTGGCTTTCGGCAACGCTCAGCTTGTTTTCAGCCACCATCTCCTTGGTTGATGTTTCAAGATTTTTGCCAAGGCTGTTAATCAAATCAACATAAGTCGTTTCGGAATATTTTTCATCCATTGAAAGCATTCCGAGTGTGTATGCCTTTTGAATATCCTCAACGCTTTTATATGTTATTGTTTCCTCTATGCTATCAGTCGGAATACCGCATTTTCTGCATAAATCTTTTGAATAATCAATAACATCCCTGTGAAGCGCAGTTAGGTATTCGTGGTTAGTGAAAACATCCGCAACCCGATTCGGGCTGAGCATAGTTACTCGTATTCCCGAAAAAACAACCGTAGCCGCAAGGGAAACAAAAAGAAGAAATGCAAAAACCGTTCTGAGTTTCCCCTTCTCATCATGCGTCTTGGTTTTCTTCTTTGATTTTGATGAGGAAGAATGCGACGAGCTGTGGCTCGAAGAGCTGCCCGAGCTTCTTTGCGACGAGCTGTGGCTCGAAGAACTGCCCGAGCTTCTGTGCGATGAGCTGTGGCTCGAAGAACTGCTGTGGTGAGTCTTTTCAGGGGTTTTTTCGGATAAAACAAAATTGTTTTTTTCTTCCATGCTTATTCCCCTTTCTTATCACGAACAGACTTAAACGCCCCAACAACATATCTCTTTTCGTTGCTGAACGCTGAAAAAGCCTTTGAGTTTTCATCGCAGCTGATTATAACTCCGGACGAATAGTTGTTTGAAGGCGAAACCGTTACGGAATTTTCAACAACCTGATATTCAAAAACTCTCTCGGTTGTTTCAAAAACAATTATGTCGCCGACCTTAACATTATTAAGTCCTTTAAGTGCGGCGGTTGAATAACCGGCAAGATTAAGCTTGCTTTTATATCCGCTGAAAACGCTTTCGTTGCCGAGACCAATTCCGCTTCTCATTGAAACGCGATTGATTCCGTAGTAAACATCCGAGGAAATTCCCGCACTCTCGCATTTAAGAACGCCGACTTTTTCGCAAACGCCTATTTTATCATTATCATATTCAAGTGTTTTATTATCAAACCTCGTGCTGTCAACAGTTTTATCGTTAAAATCAATTGTTAAAACCTGTTGAGCATTGTGAACAGTTTTAACCGCAAAATTCAAAAACGAAAATAGTAACGGTAAAACAATAATCAGTGAAATAAGAGTGAAAATCAATGGGGTTGTTATATAAGGAATAATTCCTCTTTCCCTTTTTGCTCTTTTTTTCTTTGATTTTTTGTTCTTCAAGGTTTTACTGTTTTTATTAAATGAATT
>JAFUZY010000102.1 GCA_017476375.1 Eubacterium sp. | reverse complement strand
TGCACTCTTTTTCAACAATTAGGTGGAAAATCTGTACAAATATTTCTACAATTCTATTTATTTGATAAATATTTTTCCCTAATAACAATTTTGGCTGCCTCACTTCCGTGAGACAGCCCCTTAATTATTAGAATTTAGATGCGTCAACAACAACAGTTGCATTAGTTCCCGAAGCATCAACTAAATCTTTAACCGCTTGTGTTTCACAATTTACATTTAACCGTTCCGTTGTTACGAAGGCACCTGCCTGTTCCATAAAAAACTAATTTTGATTTATATTGATTATTAGTTCCATAATCTGTTTCATAAATAATGTCAAGACTAGCATTTTTGGTTACAACTATTCCAGTGTTATTTCCAATATCATTTTTAATTTCACTATAAATAATTGCACATCCAATTGTAACATTTGGTTTTATTGTTGTATTTGAGTTGATGTATAATTGGTCAGGAATATTTTTTTTATCATTCATTGTAGTTGAACTTATTCTTTCTCTACCTATCATTGGAGCTCCTCTTTTTAAAGAACCCAAAGCAGTAATACCAGTATTAACACTTGTGCTTGTGAATTTCACACTTGAATTTGTAAAAATACCACCACCCATAGGTAATGAATTACCTGTAGGATCATTTTCTTCAGCAGTGTTATTAAAGACATAAGATTTTCCAATTGTTGAATCAGTATTACTAGCAATATATATTCCACCGCCTCTACCACTCATTTCAGTTTGATTATCCAGTTCTCCCCCATGAGCAACATTATTATATATAAAAACATTTTTATCCCAGTCGTTGCTAAGTGTGCCCATAATAAAAGTGGTTTTTTGATTAATATATATTCCGCCTCCACAACCCTCAAGTTCACTTAAGGTTGTAGTTCCGTTAGCATGATTATTATATATTTTTATTGGAGCATTAGCAGCTAAAATCAGTTTATTTTTAGTTTTATCACTACCTGTTAAAGTATAAATTCCTCCTCCATTATCTTCAGCAGAGTTATTATAGATATTAGCTCCTGTAATATAAGTGATTCCAGCAGAAATATTATTTACATAAGAAACAGAAGTATCTCCACCAGCGTTGAGCATCATAGCACCGCCTGATGTAAATGTATGATTGTTATAAAAATCTCCACCTTTTATAGCAGTACGTGCATACGCTCCTGTCCAAAGAGCACCACCAGACATTCCTGAAATGTTATTATAGATTTTGGTATTTTCATTTATTACAAAATTAAACTTTGCATCTTTAGAAACACTTGTATTAGTTGTACTATTAGTAAACATACATGCTCCACCGATTCTAAACGCAAAATTATCATGTAATTCTAAGTTTCCAGTTGAACCACCCAAAACTATAGAGTCATTTGTATTGGCTGTCATATTTACTGCTGGTCCATTATCACCAACGCAACCATATATTTTACCAGCTGTCAATTGAACATTTCCATTATTACCCGCTATAGCAGAACCACGAACATTAGTAGTATTATCACCAATACCTAACAATGAAAAACTATATTCTCCAGCGACATTAAAATCAGGTTCATTATCGGTTCCCGAAATATATCTATTATAGTTATGCTTTAAAATGCTTTTAGTCGAGTCCGTCATTTTTACGGTACCACCAGAACAATAAATCAAAGCAAGACCATAATATTTATCATTTGAATAGGCATTTAGACTTCCTATTTTTTTTCTTACGCAATCAGTAGTGCTCAATGAATTACCAGAAATGCTGCATTTTATTTCTAAAGTACCTTCTACATAGAATAAATGTCCATGAAAAGATTTATCTCTTTTTATATCAGCTTCTGTAATATCGGTTTTAGTTCTGTTATAAGTTAATATTACCGTAACACCACTTGGTATATTAATAGTAGAAGAAGCAACAAGAACTTCTTTTATAGCAAAAGTATATGTACCAGATGTTTTCTTTTCAATATTTGTTTTTAGTGCACTCCAAGTTGTAACATCTGTTGCCGCGAGAGCTTTAATGTCAGAATTTTCTAATACAAAAGCAAAAGTGCTTAGAGCCATCACCAAAGACAAAAATAAAGAAATTGTCTTTTTACAAAAATTCATATTCATTTCCCCTTTCTAAATTCTTATATATAAATTTTATCACAAAAAATATATAGTAAAAGATCATCGCCGTTTATTTCTAAACGGTATTTAATACTTAGGTTTTTATAAATTTTGCACAAATAATAATTTAAAATAAAAAAATTAAAGCCACCTAAAAAGGTGGCTTAATTTAGAATTTTGAAGAGTCAACAACAACTGTGGCTTTATAATAAGGATCTGAAGCATTTACTAAATCTGCCACTTCCTGTGTTTGACAGTAAATCATTGGATTAGGATTATCCCACTGTGCAAATGCATATTCACCTATATGTTTTACACTTGAAGGAACTGTTACATTTGATAATTTATAACATTCAGCAAAAGCATAATCTCCAATACTTGTTACACTTTTAGGAATTTCTATATTTGTTACACAAAAAAGACCTTCAAATGCACCATTACCTATGCTTGTTACACTATTTGGTATAATAACATTTTTTACCGATATTGCATTTGTAAATGAATTGTCTTTTAAATTAGTTATTGAATCGTCAATGACTAATGTATTAATTTGATGAGCCCATTTATACACTAAATCATAACTAAAATCGTCATTAGATATTTCACCATTATTATAAGCATCCATATATTCTGTATTTACATATGTATCATCTACTATATTATAAAAATCATCAAAATCATTATAACTTCTTGGATCAATTCCAAGAGAAATAGCAAAAACTGACAATGGATGTATATCTCCATTACCACTAACAACAGCGGTTTTAGTATCATCATAGTAATCCAAAGTTACAGAGCTGTCTTGTGCTTCTGAAATATCCCATGATTTTGTTAATGTACCATATGGACTTGATGGTGTCTGAGGAATTAAATCTTCACTACCAGAACCGCCTGCACCACTGTTTTCAGAGCCATTCATTATCTTATCTGGAGCATTGTTTATTCTTTCTTCAATATTAGACATTACGCCATTCTCACCAGTGGTGACAGCTTTAACTCCTAAACCAACACCAGTAGCGACTACAGTGCTAACTAATGTCCAAATTATAATTTCGGTTGAACCAACAGCTGCAAGTTTAGATTTTAATTTACTTAACACGCCTACAGCCTTTTCACTATATGTAGGAGCGTTGTTTTCTATACTACATATAGTGGGGGGGTGTTGTTATGGCGTGTTTTCCATACATTATGTATCATTTTCATTATTGATACATCCCCTTTCTATATTTACATTTTTCGCTGATATTATTTTAATATCAAAAATTTAATACTTATCATTTAATCTGTTTTTACCATAAAAAATAAAGCACTCTGATGAGTGCTTTAAGTTAACAATTTGATAATACAAACATTCCATATAAAATAGAATGTATAAAAAGTCAAACAAAACAATAAATTAATATTAAAATTTGTATGCAATTAGGTATGCAATAGTATTAAAAAATAAACTCAGGTATGCATTTTTGTATGCAATTTTTATTACTTGAATCTATACTTGTATGCACCGTAGAACTATTGAAATTTAGCTAAATAACTATGTTTCGGTTCACTGAGTAATGTTTTAATAATAATTTTTAAAACTTAAATCTGGCTGGGGAGGCGGGATTCGAACCCACGCGTGACGGAGTCAAAGTCCGTTGCCTTACCGCTTGGCTACTCCCCATTAATAAAAATGGGGTGGGATATCAGAGTCGAACTGATGACCTCCAGTGCCACAAACTGGCGCCCTAACCAACTAGGCCAATCCCACCACATAATTATGGCGCATTGAGGAGCAATCCCTTAAGCGCATCATATGGCGCGCTGTGGGGGACTCTCTTCTCAACTATCGAAAGGTCCACCGGACCTTTCTCCCAATCAGCCCACCTGCGGCGGTCTTCTTGGAGTTCGTTTCTCGTCCTCCACGCTTGCCCTTGGCGCGCTGTGGGGGACTCGAACCTCCGGCCTACTGCTTAGAAGGCAGTTGCTCTATCCAACTGAGCTAACAGCGCAAAAAAATGGAGCGGGTGATGGGAATCGAACCCACGCAATCAGCTTGGAAGGCTGAGATTCTACCATTGAACTACACCCGCTTATTGCAACGGACATTATTATAGCTAATGTCCGCTCAAATGTCAAGACTTTTTTAATTAATTTTTATTTCAATTTTTTCGTTGGCAGTGAGAGTTATTTTTTTAATTTCCTCGCTGTTATTGAAAACAATTGCATTTGCAAGCTTTTCTTCAACCTCACGCCTTACGCTGTCGCGCAGTCCTCTTGCATTTTTCTTTGAGCCAAACGCGTTTTTTGCAAGATGTGAGCAAACCGAATCATCATATGAAAGCTCTATTCCCTTATCCTTTAAGCTTTCAACAAGCTCATTAAGCATAAGGGCTGCAATCCTTTCAAAATTCTCCTGAGTTAAATTATTGAAAATAACTATTTCATCAACTCTGCCGAGAAATTCAGGACGCAAAAATCTTTCAAGCGCTTTCATTGTTACCTCTTCGGTTATATCGTTTTGCGATTTGCCGAAGCCCATAGTGTTTTGGTCGGTTGAGCCTGCGTTTGAGGTCATAATGATAACCGTGTTTTCAAAATTAACAGTTCTTCCCTGCGCGTCGGTTATCCTTCCTTCATCAAGAATTTGAAGAAGAATATTTAAAACGTCCTTATGCGCCTTTTCAATCTCATCAAAGAGAATAACGCTGTATGGCTTTCTTCTGACCTTCTCGGTGAGCTGACCTGCATCATCATATCCTACATATCCCGGAGGCGAGCCTATAATTCTCGATACTGAGAATTTTTCCATAAACTCGCTCATATCAAGCCTTATAAGGTTATCGGGAGAATCAAAGAGAGCGTTTGCGAGCTGTTTTACAAGTTCTGTTTTTCCAACGCCGGTAGGACCAACGAATATAAAGCTCTGAGGTCTTCTTTTCGGGCTGATTTGCACTCTTCCCCGTCTGACCGCGTTTGCAACCTTTTCTATTGCTTTATCCTGGCCGATGATATGCGCCTTAAGCTCATCATCCAAAGATGCCAGCTTATTTATATCGCCCTGTTCAATTTTGTTTGCAGGAATTCCCGTCCAAAGTGAAATAACCTTTGCCAAATCTGCCTCAAGAACCTGATTATCCTTTGCCTTTTCTTCAACCTCGGGAATTTTTGAGTCAATCTGAATCAGCTCGGATTTAAGTTTGGTTATAAGCTCATAATCAATCTCTTCTCCGTCCTCGGGATTTGAAAGAGAGTCTATACGCTCGTTCAGGAAGCTTCTTCTCTCCGAGAGCATCTGATACTCGCTTATTGCAGGATTTCTCAGATTAGCGCTCGTGCATGCTTCATCAAGAAGGTCTATCGCCTTATCGGGAAGATACCTGTCTGTTACATATCTTTCAGACATAGTAACCGCCTTATAAACAAGCGTATCGCTTATCTGAACTCTGTGGTAGTTTTCATAGTATGATTTAATCCCTTTGAGCATTTCATAGGAATCATTTATTGAAGGCTCTTCAATTTTAACAGGCTGAAATCTTCTTACAAGGGCAGCGTGCTTTTCGATATACTTTCTGTTTTCATTGAAAGTTGTTGCGCCTATAACCTGTATTTCGCCTCGTGAGAGAGCCGGTTTTAAAATATTTGCGGCATTCATTGTTCCTTCGCTGTCGCCCGTTCCGACAAGGTTATGAACCTCGTCAATAAAGAGAATAATATTGCCCTCGTGCTTAACCTCGTCAACAAGCCCTTTGATTCTTCCTTCAAACTGACCGCGGAACTGAGTTCCGGCAACAAGTGCGGTTAAGTCGAGAAGGTAAATCTCTTTATCGGCAAGTCTTGCAGGAACTTCGCACCTTGCAATTCTTATTGCAAGACCTTCTGCAATAGCGGTTTTACCAACTCCGGGCTCGCCGATTAAACATGGATTATTCTTCGTTCTTCTGCAGAGAATCTGAATTGCCCTTGTTATCTCCTGCTCTCGACCGATTATATTGTCTATTTTGCCTTTTTTAGCTCTTTCAGTGAGATTATTGCAATAAGTGTTTAAAAACTTTCTGCTCTCGTCCTGAGAGTTCTTGGGGCGGCGCTTATTCTTTTTGTTGCCCTTACTCTCACCTGTTTTTTCGCTTGTTTCGCCAACTCCCGAAAAGAGGTTGGCAAAAGGCATGGTCTGAGCGCCGTCTGCATTTTCGGCGTTAAACATCTCGCCGAGGTCACCGAAATCAAAATCCTCCATATTTTCCATAAACTGGCTCATCTGCTCGCTTGCAAGCTCAAGCTCTTCATCGGAAATACCGAGCTTATCTATCATTTGACGGACGGGCCCTATATTAAGCTCTTTCGCACAGTTTATGCAATATCCTTCCGGTGTGACTTCACCGTTTTCCATTTTCTGAATAAATACGACTGCAGGCCGCTTTTTGCATCGTACACATAATTGCTGTTTCATTTATATAATTAACTCCTTATAGTTTGCTTAAAAAATTATTCTTCGTTTTTTTCAGCCTTTTCCTTATTCTCTTTAAGCTGACGGAAAAATCCCGGAACGTATCCGAACAGGGAAACAAACATCAAAACTGCGGAAATAACAATCATAACTGTTATAACCGTGTTTGAAAGAATGAAGGGTTCAAAGAACTTAACTCCGTAGAGTGCGCTTGATTCTCCTCCAAGGGCAATAATCATAATCATAAAAACATAGAAAACGGTTGTTGCAACCTTTCCCCATATTTCCGCTGCGCCCGGATGAATTCCCTTTGCAAGAAGAAAAGCGCCTGCAATAAGCATTATAACCTCCTTTGCAATAAACAGGAAGAGGATGTATCTGAGATAACCGTCCCAGAACTTAACAATCAGAATTATAACAATTGCCATCTGAGAAAGCTTATCGGCAATCGGGTCAAGAATTTTACCGAGATTTGAAACCATATTATATTTTCGTGCAATCTTTCCGTCAAACAAATCGGTTAATGCGGCAATTATCATTATAATAAATGCTGCAACATACTGACCCTTAACAAAAAGAACGGAAAAAACGGGAATAAGCGCAATTCTCAAAAAGCAGAGCCAATTCGAAATTGTGTTCCATCCATCAAATAAGTTTTTCATTTGTTCTTTAAATGCATCGTTTTTCATCACAATAAACCTCCCGTTATTGCATTAAATGGATTTATCTCATCAAGAAGCTTTAAAAGTTTGCTTGATTCAATTTCTTTTAAGAAGGGATTTACCTTCGAGGGTTCATCAAAAAGTCCGAGAACAAACATTAAAACCGAGCATACGGCAAAAACAACTAACGCTCCTTTCAGAACGCCGAGCAAACCGCCAAGAACTCTGTCCGTAACCTTGAGGGCTGATTTTCTGCCGCGTTTTTCTTCCTTCTTTTTGCTGTGCCTCCTTACAGCGAAAATGATTATTCCCGTTATAAGAAAGAAAACAACAAAAACAGCAAGAAAGATTGCGGCGTGAACAAGCAGGGTTAAAATACCCTCAAAATATCTTTCAAGTATTTCGTTTGCAAGGTCATCTCCCGAAACTGTCAGGCTGCCGAAATCAACCGAAGAGGCAACTGCTTTCGGCAAGCTTTCGCCAAAGGCTTTGAGGTTTTTGATAATTTCATCAAGATTTGTGCTTGTTACAATATTCTTGTTTATTGCTTCAAGAGCTTTCGGTTTAACATAAGTATTATATATAAACGGCGTTGCGTTTTCGCTTATGAAAAAGCAAAGAAACAGCCCTGTCGCCCATCGGATAAAATTAACAACGTTTATCAGAAGCCCTCTGCAGTATCCGATTATTATGAATAGCAAAAGAATTGCGCAAAGGGCAACATCAATATAATTCACTGTGTAGTTAAAAATAATCATATTATATCACTCAGTTTATAACATCAATCAGCTTATGACGGCTTATGAAAATTTTTGTTGAAATTTTGTTTACGCTCGTTACGCTGTCATCGCATTTATAAGACTGCTTAACCTCCCCCTTGGTCATTGAATAAGTTACTATTTTATCGGGAAATAAAACGCAGATATCATTTGTTGCGCTTATGTATTTCGGCTTCTGTTTTAGATTAATCTCGGTTTTAACTCTTCCTGCCGAGTTGATATAAACAAGCTCGTTTTCATTTGAGGAAGTATATTTTGAATAAACATAAACAAGTTCGTTATCGTTTGTATAATTGAAGCAGACCGTGTTTACGCTGCCCTCTTTAAAGGTTTCATAAACCTTCTTTTGATTTTTTATAACGCTTACTCCGCCGGACGAAACATAGTAAAGCTCCGATGAGGTTGAGTAGTGCAAATCAAGGAGCGAGCTGTTTTTAAATTCAAAAGAGCCCCTCGGTTCATCGTCGCCGATATTCATTGTATTAACCGTTGTAACAAGGGTTGCATTCTTTGAATCAACGCTTGCATATGCAAGCTTTTTACCCGAGGAATCTATTGCGCAATAAACAACATATCCCTCGCTCACATCAAAGGTCATCAGCTTTTTGAGCGTTGAATTAATAACATTAATGCTTGATTTACCGTTAACGGATTTTGTTACATAAACTATATTGCCGTTTTTTGCAACATCGGCGCAAACAATCGGCGAATCTGTTTTTGTTTCAAAAACATTTTTATTTGCCCTGTCAAGCCTGAGTCTCATACCGCCCTGGTCTATGATACAAAAATAGTTACCTGCGTATCTGATAACGGGGTTTGCATATCCGTGAGTAAAGGTGTAAAGAACCTTCGCGTCGCTCGGATTGATAACAGAAAGGGTTGAGTCGTTTAAAATACTGAGCTTATCCCCTATCGGCTCAACCTTTATTCCGCCCGAGGAACTAAGTGTATAAGGATATGCGTCATCATTGGTTGTCATAGAAAAGGTCAGCCTGCCGTTTTCATCGAAAAAACGGTTTTTAACAGATTTGAAATCAACCTCGCATATTCTCATTATAATCAGCGCAAAAACAACGAGGGCAAGAACAACCCAGATAACTGTTTTAGTCTTTTGCTCGCTTTTGAGCTGCTTTTCTTTTCTTTCGTTTTCTCTTTTCTGAGATGGCATAGTTTTTTGCCTTTCTAATAGTTTACTTTATTTAAGTATAACCCTTGCGGTTTTGCGGTTTTGCCCGCTCTTTTTCTGTTTTTACTTTCGATTATATCGGAAAGCTCGCCCTCTTTTATTTTTCCTTCATTGATGAAAAGCAATGTTCCGACCATAATGCGAACCATATTATAAAGGAAGCCGTCAGCCTCAACAGTGAAATAAACCATATCGCCTTCCCTTTTGAGAGAAACGCTTTTTACGGTTCTGACAGTGTCTTCAACGTCTCTCTTGACAGAGCAGAATCCCGAATAATCTTGCGTTCCGAGAAACGCAAGAGCTTCTTTGTTAAGATACTCTTCATCAATCGGAAATCTGTAGTGCAGGGCATATTTTTCAAGGAAGGGGTTTCTTATTCTTCCGTTGTAAATCTTATAAACATATTCCTTTGATTTGCAGGAATACCTCGGGTGAAATTCAAAATCAACCTCTTTACAGTCAATAACCGCAATATCGCTCGGAAGATATGTATTAAGCGCCAAAACAACGTTTTCGTTTTCAATGCTCATTTCAGTGTCGATACAAAGGCAATACATATTGGCGTGAACGCCGCTGTCCGTTCTTGAGCAGCCCTTAACATCAAGCCTTTTGCCAAAAACCTTTTCAACGGCATTCTGAAAAACCTCCTGAACTGAAAGGGCGTTTTTCTGAACCTGCCAGCCGTGATACGCCGAGCCGTCGTATTGAATTGTTATAAGAAGCCGTTTCATATAACACTACCCATAAAAATGCGAATTAAAATTATTCCGATGAAATAAATTATAACGAAAGCAAGCGTGAAATAGTCCCTTGCCTGAAGGTGCATAACCTTCATTTTTGTTCTTCCCTCGCTTCCGCGATAGCATCTGCATTCCATTGCGTCCGCAAGCTCATTTGCCCTTCTGAAGGAGGAAACAAAAAGCGGAATTAAAATCGGAACAATCGCTTTTGCTCTCTTAATCAGTCCCCCGCTTTCAAGGTCGGCGCCCCGTGATTTCTGGGCTGCCATAATCTTTTCAACCTCTTCAATCAGAATGGGAATGAATCTGAGCGCAATAGTCATTATCATAGCAAGTGAATGAATATCCGCATTAAAGACTTTAAGCGGTTTTAAAAGAGATTCAATAGCGTCTGTTAAAGCAGTCGGCGTTGTTGTGTAGGTCAGCATTAAGCCGATTATAACAAGAAGAATTATTCTCATTCCCATAAACAGAGCGTTATTAAGTCCTCTTTCGGTTATTTTGAATATCCATAGTTTTGCTATCGGGTCGCCCGTTGAATAAAAAACATTTAAAAATGAAGTGAAAACTATTATAAACAAAAGTGGCTTCATACCCTTTAAAATAACCTTTGGTTTGATTCTTGAAATAATAACAAGCATCAGGGTTAAAAGAGTTGCTATTCCGAGCGAAAGATAGTTTTTGCAAAGAAAAACAGAAACCATAAGAAGAAAAATCAAAACTATCTTCATTCTTGCGTCAATTCTGTGAAGAAGCGAATTTCCGGGGAAATACTGACCAATTGTTATATCGTTTAACATTCGGCAAGCCCCCTTTCCGAAAGAAGGCGCAAATATTCCTCTTTTGCCTGTTCAACAGTATAAATATCCGTTCTGCAGTTTATCCCTCTTTTTCTGAGTTTTAAAAAGACATCAGTTATCTCCGGGATGTTAAGTCCCATCGTTTTCAGCTCAGAAGCACGGGAGAAAACCTCTCTGACGCTTCCGAACATTGCAACCTCTCCTTTGTTCATAACAAGAACACGGTCTGCAATTTTTGCAATATCCTCCATGGAATGGGAAACAAAGATAACCGTATTTCCCTCCTGCTTCTGATATGATGTTATAAGGTTCAGTATTCTGTCGCGCCCCTTGGGGTCAAGACCTGCGCAGGGCTCGTCGAGAATAAGCACCTCGGGTTTCATAGCAATAATTGAAGCAATTGCAACACGGCGTTTCTGACCTCCCGATAAATCAAAGGGTGATTTCTTTTCAAGCTCCCTGCTGATTCCGACATAAGCCATACTTTCATAAACCCGTTTAGCAATTTCTTCTTCATCAAGACCCATTTGCCCGGGCCCGAAGGCGATTTCCCTGAAAACGGTTTCTTCAAAAATCTGGTATTCGGGATACTGAAAGCAAAGTCCGACAGCAAAGCGAACCTGCCTTATATTCTTTTTATTCTCTTTGCTCCATATATCCTTGCCATCCAGCAAAACCCTTCCGTCGCTTGGCTCAATCAAGCCGTTTAAATGCTGAATAAGCGTTGATTTGCCCGAACCGGTGTGACCAATTACGCCAATAATCTCGCCTTTTTCGCAGGAAAAATCAACATTATTAACAGCAGCAGTTTCAAACGGAGTTCCAACTGAATAAAGATATGAAATTTTTTCACATTCTAAAATCGCCATTTAATTAATATTCTTTCAGTTTATTATATAAAAGCTCTGCGCACTCATCCGCATTCAGAACTGTTTTATCTGTTTTTACACCGAGCTCTTCAACGAATTTTGTTGATTGAGGTGCGTCAATATGAAGGGCGCTTATTGTTTCAAGGTCTGAAAAAACCTCTCTCGGAGTTCCGTCCATCCTTATTTCACCCTTTTCAACAACAACCACTCTGTCCGCCTGAACAGCCTCATCCATATAATGGGTTATAAGAAGGATTGTTATTCCCTCTTCTCTGTTAAGCTTGAGAATTGTTTTCAGCACCTCGGCTCTTCCGCTCGGGTCGAGCATAGCGGTAGGCTCATCAAGAACAATGCATTTCGGTTTCATCGCAATAATACCGGCTATTGCAACCCTCTGCTTCTGACCTCCCGAAAGCCTGCTCGGAGATTTTTCGGCATATTCGCTCATTCCGACGGTTTTAAGCGCTTCATCAACTCTTTTTCGGCATTCCTCTGATGGTATTCCAAGGTTTTCAACGCCGAACGCAACATCCTCTTCAACAATTGAGGAAACAATCTGATTATCGGGATTCTGAAAAACCATTCCGACGTTTTTTCTGACATCGAAAATGCTTTCATCCTCTTTAACAGGCGTTCCGTCAACGGTTATGCTGCCGTTTTTTGCAAAAAGTATTCCGTTGGTAAGCTTTGCAATAGTTGATTTTCCTGAGCCGTTGTGACCGAGGATTGCAACAAAAGAGCCCTCTTCAATTTTTAAATTAAAATTCTTTAAGACCTCGATTTCCTTTGTTTGAGTTTCGGCAAAATTACCCGTTTCCTCTTCAACATAATAGGAAAAGTCAACATTATCAAATTCAATTATGCTCATATTTTATTATTTTTCTTTGTTATTAAACCAAACAGCAGTTGCTCCGCAGGGCAGAACGCCGCCTGTTTGCGTTACGGGAAGCCCAATTTCATCTGCAACGGCGCTTCCGCCTCTTTTTTTCGTTACTGTTTCATCAAGAATGTATTTCATAACCGAGGGTGAAAGTCCCGTTGTGTATGAATTGATTATAACTGCAAGCGGATTTGCGCTTAGCACCTGCTCAACAAGGGCAACAAAATCATAGATGGAATCCTCGATATGCCAAACCTCACCGCGCGGACCTCTTCCGTACGAAGGTGGGTCGAGGATAACAATATCATATCTGTTTCCTCTTTTGATTTCCCTTTGAACAAATT
>JAFUZY010000101.1 GCA_017476375.1 Eubacterium sp. | reverse complement strand
TTGTAAGGTGCGACAAGGTCGTCATTCCTCGTGCGCAGAACCCATGTAAAAAATCAATATTAAAATTCCCGAGAACATCGAATTCTCGGGAATTTTTGCGCTTTTCGTTTTTTGCTCGGGGGCAGTACCTTTGTACAGCTCCCGCTCGCAAGAAAACGAAATTTTGCCTCTTTCTCTAAAGTCTGTCAGTGTGTCTCCATAATTTTCATAGGTTTGTCGACACACTGACGCGAAGGAAGCTCCTTCGCGTTTTTAATATACTGATAATATCATCAGTCGGAAAGCGGATTGCTGACTCAGTCTTCAACCTCTGCCATATCATGTTCAAGGTCAACCGTTTCTTTCTTATTAACGGAAACATATTTATCCTGATAATAGTTTTCGGGATGATTGTCAAATGAGCCGTCGGGCTTAACATTGATTATTGTGCAGCCGCGCTGAAGTCCGAACTTAGCAATTCCGGGATATGCAAGATAGTCGATTGAATATCCGTATGTCAGGCGAACGCCCTTGTAGTCAAGGCTGAGATTGTTTAAATGGTCGTGGCCGAAGAAAACGCCCCGGGTTGAATTTTCTGCAAAGGCGTCAAACATTCCGTTGTTATATTTGCTTGAACAGATTAGGAAATTGCCTTCGCCGATTTTTCCGTAGCGGTATTTAACATTATCGGTATCCTTAAATCCTGCTTCCTGATATTCATCAAAAGCGTCCTTCATCTCGGCGAGCGGAATATGGAAGAAGGCAAGGGATTTCGGAGTTTCTCCGCCGTTTGAAGCAGTTAACTCCTTAACGGTTTCCTGATACCATTTAATCTGGTCTTTATGAATGCAGTCGTATTTCCACTGGATTCCGAGATAGTCGTTATCGGTGTAGGAATGAGAGTCAAACATAAAGAGACTCTGGGTTATTTTTCCTTTGCTGTTTTTAATATTAACAACATAGTTTCCGTATCCGCTTATATCCTTCGGACCGCTCTGGAAAAGGCAGTGGGGGTATTTGCTTTTGTTTTCATAAATCTTTGAGATAGCGTCTCTTGAATAATATGAATATGCTTCGGTGTCATGGTTTCCGTAAACAACGCACCAGTAAATGCCGAGTTTTTCCATCATATCCGCAAAAAGAACCGCACTCTGCTTGTTGTTAAAGGTTCCTGCCGAATACGGAACCGGAAATGCAACGTCGCCCGTAACAACAACTAAATCGGGCTTTTCCTCGCTGAGCATGGCAGCAACGGCATTAAGCGCCATATTATCATTCTTAACGCTGAGCATACCTCCGCCGATATGAACGTCGGTTATCTGGGTTATTTTAAAATCATCATCAGTTGTGAAGAAATAATAGCCGTCTTCATCACGGTCGGGAATAAGCTGTTTTTCATAGTTAACCTTTTTAATGTTGTTTTCAACGAACGCCCTGTTTGATTTAATTGAAACGGTGTTGACTATTGCAACAATTCCCGTTATGAGCGCAAGCGCAAAAAGAATCCAGAATAAAACCTTGAAAAAACGAATTCTTTTTTCCCTTGGGGTTCTTTTTTCTTTATTTTTTGCCATTTTTCTTACCTCTTATCATTTACTAAAAATTTTGCTTCACCGATGATGTTTTTAATTGCAAAAACAGAGATTGCAACTCCGCTGATAACGGCAAATATTCCGTCAACGGCAATATTAATTCTGTTAACGAGGAACAACCCCATAATCGCAAAAAGAGTTATAAAGCAATCAAGAAAGCTGTCAAGCAAAAGCGCCTTGAGAATGGGTGAAGGTGCTTTTTTGTTTGCAATGAAAAACATTAAACCAAGAAGGATTTTAACAAAAATTGTTGCAGTTATAACGGCTGCATATTTAAGTGAATATGAAACAGGAAGCGGATAAAAAATTCTGTCTGCCCCGTTATAAACAAAATAAATTCCGCAAACGGCAATGAGTATGCTTATAACGAAATCGCCAAGACTCTGCGCGCGGTCGGATTCTTTTTCCGAGAGCTTAAAGCTAAGCAAAATACCGAGAATTGCAACGGCGCAGGCAAAGGTGTCGCCGAGATTGTTGATTGAATCACAGTAAACCGAAAGTGAGTTTGACGCAATTCCGATATAGAGCTTAACAAGAAACAGAACGAAATTAACAGCGCAGCCCGCTATTCCTGCCATAACCGCAGGTTTTTTCAGCATAAAAAGTCTCCTGACTGAAACTGTTTATTTATCGCCTTTCATTATAACACATATGATTTTAATTTGCTATATAATATTTAATAAAAAGCTGAGCATAATAAAACGGGTGAGAAAAATGGAAATTGCTGTTATTATTCAAAGCGTTGTTATCGTTGCCCTTGTTGTTATGCTTTCGGTAAGGCAACGGCGAAAAATCGAGGCGCCGCTCATTCTTCTTTCAAATTCAAGAATAGACGAAAAGGCGCTTGAAAAATCGGGGGAAAGTATCGACTCTCTTATGAGTAAGGCGCGCCTTGCAGGATATTTCAATCTCGGAGATATAGACACAGCCGTAATGGAAACAAACGGGGAAATAAGTTTTCTTCCCAAGCCGATGAAGCGCCCGCTTAATCCAAAGGATTTCAATTTTGCCCCTGTTCGCGAGGGTCTTTGCAAAACAATTATATCCGACGGGAGAATTATCGAAAAAAATTTATCAGCCTCGGGCATATCGGAAGAAGCGCTTTTTGAGCTTCTTGAAAAAAGGGGGAACAGGGCTCAGGATATACTTCTTGCAACGGTTAATGAGGCAGGAAGAGTTGACTTTTTTAATAAGTAATACGCTTGACAAAACGAAAAAAAGAAACTATAATCCTCATATGCGTGGTATGTTCATATGATTAATCCACGCATATGAATGACAATTACGAATTACGAATTTCGGGTCGCAAGCGACGATTATATTATCGGCGAATGAAAAGCCTCACACCTTCCCCTTGAGGTACTCCCCGCTTAACGGGGAGATGTCAGCGCTCGCGCTGACAGAGGGGAGCGTCTGCGCTAGCAAAAGGGGGACCGCTTGCGGTGGATGAGGTGTTTTCCCTCTTTACATCAGTTAAAAACAGATTAATATACGGGAGATTACATAATGCAGGAACAGGAAATATTTGATTTAGCCGAGTTTTTCAAGGCGTTTTCGGATTCAACAAGGGTGAAGATTCTTCTTGCGCTTTTTGAAGAGGAGATGAATGTTTCACAGATAGTTGAAAAAATCGGCGTTTCACAGACGGCGGCGTCGCATCAGCTAAGGTCGTTGAAACAGAGCCATCTGGTTCGTTGCAGAAGAGAGGGAAAGAATATGTTTTATTCCCTTGCAGACGACCATGTTAAAATAATAATGAACAGTGCGATTGAGCATATAGAGGAGTGAATTATGGCAGAGCACAAACACGAGCATGATCATTCCCACAATCATGAGAATTTTGAAAGCTCAAAAAAAGAAGCAATAATCAGAATAGCCGTATCCGCGGTGTTTTTTGCAGCGGGCTACATAGCAAACGAGGTTCTCGGCGCACCGAGAATTGTTAATCTTATATTGTTTGGAATATCTTTTCTTGCAGTCGGCTTTGAGGTTGTTAAGGATGCGTTTGAGGATATTTTCAAGGGAAAGGTTTTCAACGAATGTTTTTTGATGAGCGTTGCCTCGCTCGGTGCCTTTGCAATCGGCGAATACAGCGAGGGCTGCGCGGTTATGCTGCTTTATTCAATCGGTGAGTTTATTCACGGCGCAGCAATAAGCAGAAGCAAAAAAGCAATAAGAAAAATTGAAACAGACAGCGGAAAACCCCATATTCACGAAAAAAGCGAAAATGAAAGTTTTATCGCAGCGTTTGCAAAGGTTTACACGCCGATTGTCTGTGCTGTTGCCATTCTTGTTGTTCTTGTTCCGCCGCTCTTTCTTTCGCAGAGCTGGAAGGAATGGATATACAGAGGTCTTTCCGTCTTGGTTATCGGATGCCCCTGTGCAATAGTTATTTCGGTTCCCCTGAGCTTTTCGTGTGCAATAGACGCATGCACGAGAAAGGGCATTTATGTTTACCACACGAATGCGCTTGAAAGAGCATATAAGAACAAAACAACTCAAGGAATCCTTATTGAAAACGAAAGTGAAGAAAAGCTTTCGTTTGTCAGAAAGGCAGCCAAAAAGGCGGTTGTTATCTCAAGAGAAAACATTGCGGTTGCGCTTGCGGTTAAGCTTGTTGTTCTCATACTTGCAGTTTTTCTCAACAAAGAGCTTCCGATGTGGCTCGCCGCATTCAGCGATGTCGGAATATCCTTTATTGCAATATTAAACTCATTAAGGTCTTTAAGAATAAAATAGTATGCAAAAATTATTTATTGATTACACCCCCGAAAACGAAATAATTCTCGACGGAGAACAGGCTCGGCATATTGCAAAATCGCTGAGAATGAGGGTCGGCGATATGCTTGTTGTCAACGATTCAAACGGCAGCGATTTCGGCTGTTCAATTGAAGAGATAACGAAGGACAGCGTTCGCCTTTCGGTTTGCTATCAGCAGGCGTCAAACAGCGAGCCTACCTGCAGGGTAAGAATATATCAGGGCAATCCGAAGGGAAGCAAGCTTGAGGATATTATTCAGAAATGCGTTGAGCTCGGCGTTTGCGAAATTGTTCCCGTTTTAACTAAAAGGTGCGTCAGCCGCCCCGATGAAAAAAGCGCAAAAAAGAAAACCGAAAGATATAATAAAATCGCCCTTGAAGCCGCCCAGCAAAGCGGAAGGGGAATTGTTCCCGAGGTTTGCGATTTAATAAGCTTGAAACAGGCGGTCAGTCAGGACGACAGCGATATTAAAATTGTTTTCTATGAAGGAGGCGGCGAGCCGCTCGGAAATTTGGTTGACGAAAACGCAAAAAGCGTTTCGATATATATCGGTCCCGAAGGGGGATTTGAAAGGGAAGAGGTTGATTTGATAACCTTAGGCGGAGCAAAAACCGCAACCCTCGGTAAAAGGATACTGAGAACCCAAACAGCGCCCGTTGCAGCACTAACGGCGATAATGCTTATAACAAAGAATTTAGAATGAAGAATTAATGGCGGGTGCTGCGCACAGCTATTATAAATCGGGTGAGGGCAGCGCCCTCCCTCAATTCTTAATTCTTAACTCTTAACTCTTAACTCTTAATTAATATAAAATAGGTCTTTGCTTCTGCAAAGACCTATTTTATATTATTCCTCGCCCAATGAAAGAGGTATTGCTGAGCGATTCCTTCAATTCCTTCAAAGCATTCGGGAAGTCCGTCGGGGTAGTATTCCATAACTCTTTTCATCCAGACATCAACGGGGAAGGCACTGTAAAATTCAAAGCCGAACAGCAGTGCGCAGTTTGCAACCTTTATTCCGACGCCGTAGATACTCAGAAGCTCTTTCCTCGCCTCTTCGAGTGAAAGGCTTTTTATTTTTTCCAAATCAATTTTTCCGCAGGCAACTTCCTTTGAGAGTTTTTCAAGGTATTTGGCTCTGTATCCCGTTCCGAGCGCCTCAAAATCCTCAACGCTCAGTTTTGAAAGCCTTTCGGCGGAAGGAAAGGAATAAAAGCCGTTTTCAAGCTCGTTGCCGTATGCCCTGCACAAACGGGAAATTATAAGCTTAATCCGTTTAATATTGTTTTGCTGGCTTATAACAAAGGAGCAGAGCGCTTCCCAAGGTTCCTGATTAAGAATCCTTATGCCGTAGTATTCATCAATTGTTGAGGATAAAAGCTCATCCTCTTTGAGTTTATTACAGATTTCTTTGTAATCCCTGTTCAAGTCAAAATAGTGAATCCAAAAGGAGTTGAAAACCTCAACAGAGGTGTTGTTAAAAATCAAATCGCCGTTTTCTTTTTTAATATTAAGAAAATATCCGCCTGCGACTCCGCTGTATGAGCCGTCCTCCTGTTTCTCCCATCTGAAAGCCTGACCGCAGTCAAGAGTTAAATCAAGGTCGAGGCATTCAACGCCCGAAACAACGATTGAATTATCTTTTACTTTAACTTGCATTTTTCTTCCCGTTTCATCAAAATTATACAAATAATTATAACATTTATTTGTCAAGAGTCAAATTAAAAAACAGCAAATTTCACAAAAAAATATTACTTTTTTGTAATGTTGAAAACTATGTGTAAATTGTTAAAAAAATTACAAAAAAGTTAAACAACAGGGTTTTCAACAGCCGAAAAACCCACTAAAACAGGCTTTTTTTATTAAGTTTTTAACATTTTCCACCGAGTTTTCCACATTTGTTTCAAGACTTCGGATATTACTATGTGTTATCAAAACCCTTTGTCAAGGAAAAAATTATGCTCAAATTATACAAAATTCACGGAAGAAAATTTTGAATAATTAGAAAGGAAAAACAAACACTATTTGTATAATTTAAACTAAAATTTATACAGGGAGAGAGTAATTTGATTAAGGGAATAAACAAACAGGTTTTAGAGGTAACAAATCCCGAGTCGCCGTATTTTGACAAAATAGTTTTCTTTGTTAAAGAAACAGACGGAGGATTTAATGAAAAAAGGCTGAAAGAGGAAGCGGAAAAAATTTCTTCAACGGCTCAGAAACCGCCGAGAGAGAAAAAAAGCGTAAAACAGCTGATTTCAATAGGCTTGTTTGTTCTTCTCGGAGCAGGAGCAGGATATGCAATCAATTTCCTCGTTTCAGTGATTCTCTAAGGAGGGTGCGCAATGAAAAAAGCATTGAATATTTTTGTTGTTATTATCCTTATTGCGGCAATCGGTGCAGGAGGATGGGGAATTTTTGAAGCAACCTTCAGGGAGGAAAGCGTTTATGCCCTATCCAGATACGGGTCAACCGGAACGGAGGTTAAAAACATTCAGAAGGTTTTAAAAAATCTCGGCTACTATAAAGGTTTGGTTGACGGAATATACGGAACAAAAACAAAAAAGGCAGTCACCTCGTTTCAAAGGGACTGCGGATTAACAGCGGACGGAATATGCGGACCGAAAACCCTTCTTTATCTCGGACTTTCAGGCGGTGCCTCGGGCGGATATTCAAATGAAGAGGTAAACCTTCTTGCAAAGGTTATTTCAGCGGAAGCAAGAGGCGAAAGCTATGAGGGTCAGGTTGCAGTCGGCGCAGTAGTACTAAACAGGGTTGCCCACCCGAGCTTTCCCGATACCATAAGCGGAGTTGTTTATCAGAACGGTGCGTTTTCCTGCGTTTATGATTCAAACTGGTATCAGCCCGTTGCCGATTCGGCAAAAAGAGCCGCGCAGGACGCCCTCAACGGCTGGGACCCCTCGGGCGGAGCCGTTTATTACTATAATCCGGAGAAAACGAATGATAAGTGGATAAGAACGAGAACGGTGGTTAAGGTTATCGGGCGGCACTACTTTTGTATATAAATTACGAATTACGAGTTACGAATTACGAATTTCGGGTCGCAAGCGACGATTATATTAATAAAAAAGCATTCAGGAAAATCCTGAATGCTTTTTTAGCGATATATCGCACTATGTGCGATGCGATATTTTTTGCTTTGCAAAAAGCGATATATTTTTTACTTCGTAAAAAATGTTAAGAATGCCTTATATGTCATATAAACATCGGTTTTTGAAACGAGTTCATACGGTGCGTGCATTGAAAGAACGGGAACGCCGACATCAATCGTGTCAACATCCATATTTGCAATGTAGAGGGCAACTGTTCCGCCGCCGCCTGCGTCAACCTTGCCGAGTTCGCCGCTCTGCCAGAGAACGCCGTTTTCTTCAAAGAGGTTTTTAACGAAGCTGACATATTCTGCCGAAGCGTCGCTCGTTCCGCTTTTTCCTCTTGCGCCCGTAAATTTGGTAACGCAAACGCCGTTGTTGATGAAGCTTGCATTATTCTTTTCAAAAACGCTGCTCCAGGTTGGGTCATAGGCTGCGTTAACATCTGCCGAAAGGCATTTTGAATTGCGAAGAACATCTCTTCCTTCGTATCCCTCAAGTCTTGCAAGGTCTTCAATGAAATACTTAAGATATGATGAGGCAAGTCCCGTATTTCCGTCCGAGCCTGTTTCTTCCTTATCTGTTAAAACAGTTATTGCAGTGTATTCGGGCGCTTCCTCAATATCAAGAATTGCCTGAAGAGCCGGATATGAGCAAACCCTGTCGTCGTGGCCGTAGCCGCCGATTAAGCTTCTGTCAAAGCCTATATCGTCAACAGTGAAGGCAGGAACAAGTTCAAGCTCTGCTGAAAGAAAATCTCTTTCAACAATGCCGTATTTTTCATAGAGAAGAGAAAGAAGATTGAGCTTAACTCTTTCGCTTTCGTCATCGTCTTTGAAAGGTCTTGAACCGATAACAACATTAAGCTCCTCGCCCTTAACGATTTCGTTTGCCTTTCTCTGCATCTGCTCTGAACCGAGATGGGGAAGAATATCGGTTATGCAGAATTTCGGTTCGCCTGCCGCTTCGCCGATTTTAACATCAACAAAGCTTCCGTCGTTTTTGCAGATTCTTCCGTGAAGAGAAAGCGGAATTGCGGTCCACTGATATTTTTTGATACCGCCGTAGTAGTGGGTTTTAAAATAGCCGATTCCGTCGTCCTCATAAATCGGGCACTGCTTAAGGTCAACTCTCGGTGAGTCGATATGTGCTGCGGAAATTCTAACTCCGTCTTTAATGCTTCTTTTACCTTTAACGCAAAGGATAACCGACTTTCCTCTGTTTGCAAGATAAACCTTGTCGCCGGCAGCAAGGGGCGCGCCGAATTCATCAAATTTAACGAAGCCGTTTGAAAGAGCAAGGTCCTCAACAAAGGCTGCAACCTCGCGTTCGGTTTTGCATTCCTGAAGAAATTCCTTGTAGCCTTCGCAGAAGTCGTCGCAGACTGCAAGCTCTTCCTCGCTCATAAAATCAATTGCGTTTTCTTTTTTGTTAAACAGCATTTCTTTGAGCTGTTTTGATTTTTCGCTCATAGTATTTCCTCCAAGATTTTATTTATATGAGTAATAATATTATCTCCGTTATTATAAATAACATAATCGCTGCGGTCAATATAAAATTTTTCATCATATTGAGCGTTTATTCTCTGCATTGCCTGTTCTTTTGAAATATTATCTCTTTCCATAATCCTTGAAAGTCTTGTTTCAAGGGGGGCGGTAACGCAGATTATTTTATAGCAGAGCCCGTCTGCTTTTGCTTCAAAAAGCTGCGGAGCGTCTAAAACGCAGAGCATTTCGCTTTGCTTTTTGCATTCCTCGATAATTGCAGGGTGCATAATCCTGTTAAGCTTTTCGGTTTCTTTTTTGCCTGCAAATGCCCGAGAGGCAAGAAGCGCTCTGTTAAGCTCGCCGTTTTCAAGGATATCCTCGCCGAAAGCTTTTTGAAGTTCAAAGAGAAGAGGTGAGCCTTTTTCGGTCAGCCTTCTTGCAACCGAATCGCTGTCAATTATTTTGAAACCGAGGTCTTTCAGCCTGCTGCAAACATATCCTTTTCCTGCGCCTGTCTGACCGGTTATGCCGATTGTGAAAGGCTTGCGAAGGTCGATAACATTGAACGCGGCTGCCCTGATAAGCCTGTTGAAAACAGCAATTCCGACGCCGTTTTTGTTTGGAATACGGGCGTAAACCTTTTTTGCGCCGAGCGTATCAAGCTCACGCAGCTTATCGAAAAGAAGCTTTGCCTGACTTAAATCGTCGTCCTCTTTTCCGAAGGTGAGCTTCGGAATTTTTATATCGTCGCCGTCAAAGCAGAGCGCAAAAGCGTCCTTTTTAGAATTAACAAAGGCTTCGTATTCTTCCTTGTCGGCATCAACAATAATTATTTTTGCCTTTGGCGAATAGTGCTTGTATTTCATTCCCGGAGAGGGGGCTTTTTCGTTTTTGCCTATATCGCTGAGAACCGCCCTTGAAAGCTCAACCTTTCCGATAACCTCTTCAATCATCTCTTTCGTTATCGCACCCGGACGAAGAATAACGGGGGTATCCTCCGCAAGGGTTATAACTGTTGATTCAACTCCGAATTCACAATCGCCGCCGTCAAGAATTGCGTTAATTTTTCCGTTCATATCCGATATAACATGGCTTGCTTTTGTCGGCGAAGGAAGTCCGCTTGTGTTTGCGCTCGGAGCAGCAATCGGAACTCCTGCCGCCTCAATAACCGCTCTGGCAACCTCGTTTTTCGGCATACGCACAGCAACGGTATCAAGTCCGCCGCTGACCGTGTTTCCGATGAGCTTTGATTTTTTCAGAATAACGGTTAAAGGGGCAGGGAAAAAGGCGTCTATCAGCATTTTCGCCTTCGGCGTTATCTCTTCAACAAGCGGCGCAATATCCTCTTTTTTTGCAATATGAACAATAAGAGGATTGTCGCTCGGTCTGCCCTTTGCAAGATAAATGCTTTTAACTGCGTCGTCATCGAGAGCGTTTGCGCCGAGCCCGTAAACCGTTTCCGTCGGAAAGGCAACAAGTCCGCCGTTTCTCAGAATTTCTCCTGCAATTTCAATATCCTGTTTTGATGTTGAAAGTATTTTTGTTTCCATTATATTAATTAGTTTTCCGATGCCTTGAGTTTTTCGGCAGTATCGGCGGTTATGAGAGCGTCAATGAGCTCGTCAAGGTCGCCGTTGAGAATCTGCTCAAGCTTATACAAGGTAAGGTTAATCCTGTGGTCCGAGACTCTTCCCTGAGGATAGTTGTAAGTTCTTATTCTTTCGCTTCGGTCGCCTGTTCCGACCTGAGCCTTTCTTTCGCCCGCAATTTCAGCGTCGTGTTTTGCTTTTTCTGCGTCATAAAGTCTTGCGCGAAGCACCTTCATTGCTTTTTCTTTGTTTTTATGCTGGCTTCTTTCATCCTGACATTCAACAACCGTTCCCGTCGGAATATGAGTTATTCTGATTGCGGAAGAGGTTTTGTTTATATGCTGGCCGCCGGCACCCGAGGAACGGAAGGTGTCTATTTCAAGGTCTTTTTCATTAAGCTCAAAATCAACATCGTCAGCCTCGGGAAGAACGGCAACAGTTGTTGTTGAGGTGTGGATTCTGCCCTGGCTTTCGGTTTCGGGAACTCGCTGAACCCTGTGAACGCCCGATTCAAATTTGAATCTTGAATAAGCGCCGTCACCGTTAACTGAAAAGCTTATTTCCTTGAAGCCGCCGAGCCCCGTTTCGTTTGCCGAAAGAAGCTCGCATTTAAAGCCCTTTGCTTCGGCGTACATTGTATACATTCTATATAAAACGCCTGCAAAAAGAGCGCTTTCCTCGCCGCCTGCGCCGCCGCGGATTTCAATAATAACATTGCGGTCATCATTGGGGTCCCTCGGAAGAAGAAGAATTTTAAGCTCCTCGCTGATTCTTTCCATATCCTCTTTGCTCTGTTCAAATTCCTCTTTAACCATCTGGGCAAAATCGGAATCAAGTGAGCCGTCGGAAAGCATTTCTTTCGATTCTTCAAAGGTTTCCTTTGCCTTTTTATACTCTCTGAATTTTTCAACAACGGGGGTGAGCTGTTTTAACTCTCTCATAAGCTTTGTATATTGCTCAATATCGGCAACAACTTCGCTTTTGCAAACAAGCTCATTCACCTCGTTGTATCGGTTTTCTACCTGAACAAGTTTATCAAACATAATTCTTACCTTTTAGTCGTTTTGTTTTATTGATTTAATATTTTTTTCTATTTTGCTTCTTGCAACCATAACCTCGCGGCTGCATTTTGTGCATCTTATTTTAAAATCTGCACCGATTCTCAAAACCTCAAACTCATTGTTTTTGCAGGGATGAGGTTTTTTCATAATCAGTATATCGCCGACTTTTACATCCATTTTATCCCTCACATATTCAAAAATCTAATACAATAGTATATCATCATTTCTTATTATTATCAACATAATTAATGTTTTTAAATCATAATAGTTAATATGTTTAAAATATAAAGAATTTAAGGAATGATTATGTTGAAATACTATCCCGAAGGAACAAATAAAGCACTTTTAAAAAGATTTGAAAACTATGCTCAGATAAAAGAGGCAATGAAAAGCGCTCAGATAGTTGAGGGAAGAGTTCTTCTCTGCGATAAAGAACACAATCTGCACATTGATTTGGGCGTGTGCAGAGGGGTAATCCCGTATAGGGAGGGCGCCTTCGGAATTCAGGAGGGAACCGTGCGCGATATTGCGCTTATTTCAAAGGTAAACAAAACGGTCTGCTTTAAAATCATAGGCTTTCACAGAACCGAAAGCGGAGAAAGAATTGCCGTTCTTTCAAGAAGAATTGTTCAGCTTGAATGTCTTAAAAACTTTATTGATATGCTGAGAGAAGGGGATGTTATTGACGCACGGGTAACCCATCTTGAAAGCTTCGGCGCGTTTATTGATATAGGTTGCGGAATTAATTCTCTTATTCCGATTGATATGCTTTCGGTTTCAAGAATAAGCCATCCCTCACAAAGACTGAGCGAAGGTCAGAAAATCAAAACCGTTTTGAAAAAAAGAGAGGAAGAAAAACTAACCTTTTCGCTCAAAGAGCTGCTTGGAACATGGGAAGAGAACGCGGCGCTCTTTTCAGTTGGAGAAACTGTTACGGGAATAGTCAGAAGCGTTGAAAGCTACGGCGTTTTTATTGAGCTTACGCCCAATCTTGCAGGGCTTGCGGAATATAACAGCGTCCTTTGCGAAGGGCAGAAGGTTTCGGTTTACATAAAGGCGATTATACCCGAAAAAATGAAGATAAAGCTTGCGGTTGTTGAAGCGTTTGATGAGGTTGTCGGAGTTCCCGAGCTGACCTATTTTGAAAAAGAAAACCACATCTCGCAGTGGAACTATTCAACGGCAAATTCAATAAAATCAATAAAAACCGTGTTTTAAAAATCAAACGGCTTCCGACGGGGAAGCCGTTTCTATTATATATTTCTTATGTCTTTTCCGAAAATGGTCATTTTCGTATATTCGCCCGTTAATCTGCTTGAGATTCTCTGGTCATATTTTTCAAGCAGCTCTGAAATTTCACAGTTTGTGCTGATGACAGTTGGCTTTTTTGAAAGAATACGGGAATTAATAATGTTATAAATTGTTGCAATTGAATACTGATTATTTATCTCCGTTCCAAGGTCGTCGAGAATAAGCAAATCGCAGCCAAGAACCTGCTGCTTTGTGTAGTTTATTCCGTCTGTTCTGCCGAATTGCTCAGACTGAAGGTCGTCGCAGATATTCTGGCTTGTTCCGTAGCAAACATAATAACCCTTGTTTATAACAACATTTGCAATTGCAAGCGAAAGATGAGTTTTGCCGAGCCCTGTTTTTCCGATAAACATCAGGTTTTTGCTGCTTGCTGAAAAATTCTGGGCATAAAGCCTTGCAGCATCAAAAATCTTTTGCACTCTCTGACGGGGAATGATTGAATTTTCAAGTGCCTCGCTGCTGTAATAATTCAAATCAAAATTATCAAAGGTGCACTCATCAATTGGGGCAAACTTTCTTATTTCCTCTTTCATTATGTCTTTAAGAAGCTGACGGTGGCAGCTGCAAAGCCTTCCGCCGATGAAACCTCTGTCCTCACACACGGGACAAACATAGCTTGGCTGCATTGCATCCTCGCTGTAACCGTTTTTCTTAAGGATTTCAGAACGCTTTTCGATAATCTTTTTGCTTTTGTTTTTAAGCTCGTTAACCTTCTCGTCGGTGTTTCCCTTATAGAAGAAGAGCTGAGATATTTCAAGACCAACTGCCGAAAGCTGCTTTTGAAGCTCGTCAATTTCCGGATTGGTGCTTCTTATTTCATCACTGCGAATCTGAGCTTCGCTTATAGCAGAGTCTCTTCGCTCTTCAAGTATTCTTTGTGCTTTTCTGTATATACTTCCCGGATAAGCCATAGTTTTACCTTCTATATATCGTAATCATCATCATATATCGCCTTCTGTTCAATTTCTTTTATATCAAAAGAGGGCGTACCCTTTAACCTTGAAGGCGTATTTTTGTTCTTTGTTTCGGTATGTTTTTCGCTGTCTGCTTTTGCTTCGTCAATAGTTTTGATGCCTGCTTTTTTCCAGTTTTTAAGGATTTTTTCAAGATATTTAATGCTCGGAGTTGAAGCGTTTTCCTTCATAATCTCGCAGGCGTAGCCGATAAGCTCAATTGAAAAATCCTCTTTCCATTCTTTTATTACAGCTCTTTGCTTAACGCTCGGAGCACGGTATTTAATTGACGCCAAATCAAGAATTTCCTTCCAGAAATCATTTGAGTTTTCAAGCTCGGAAATCTTTTCTTCCGCTGCGTCAAGAGTTGTTATCCCTTCCTCGCTCCAGTTTTTTGCCATTGCGTTGAGGTATGCAATTCCAACAGGCTTTTGCTTATCTCTTTCGCTTTTATAGTACTGAAGAATGGTTAAAACAACCTCGCCCGGAAGCCCGTAGTAGTAAACCATATTAACCGCCGCAATTTGAAGCGCGAGGCTGATTGGTCCGCCGAAAATTTCCTGAGCAACCTGAACAACTTCCTGCGCTTCGGGAGAAGCATCAAGAATTTCAGTAAGTTCTTTTCCGTTTAAAACAGGGGCAGGGACGTTTTCGAGAGTTTTCTTCTTTTCGCTTGCTTGCTTAATCTCTTTAACAGGTTTTTCTTTCCTTTGTGCAGGTTGAGGAGCAGGAGCGTCGCAGTTTTTTATCAAAACGCCTTCTTCAACCCAGAAATCAAGGAAGTCATCAGCATCGCTCTCGGTGCAGCCAAGGGCTTTTGCAATATCCCTTGCGCCTGCCTTTCCGTTTTGAGACAAAATAAGAAGAAGCGCCTTGAGCTGATATTCGCTTGCAAACTTTATGTATTTCTTTGAAATCTTTGACGGAACGGAAAACATTCCATCGCTCCAGATTTCACCCATTGGCATAATCTGATAATCCATATTTGCGCTCCTTTCCCTATTTTTTCGCACTTTATTATTTTATCAAAAAAAGGGGCTATTGTAAATATAGTCTATATTGTGTAGGTATGTGTCGGCAAACACAAGAGAGAAAGAAACTTATGCAAAACTCCATTTTTTCCTTGACAAAAACGCCCTCTGCCGCTATAATAATTCTTGCAGCAAATGCGGATTTAGCTCATCCGGTAGAGCGCCACCTTGCCAAGGTGGAGGTAGCGAGTTCGAGCCTCGTAATCCGCTCCAAAAAGCAAAGGACACCAAACGGTGTCCTTTGCTTT
>JAFUZY010000011.1 GCA_017476375.1 Eubacterium sp. | reverse complement strand
GCCAAAAGATAGCGATTTTGAGTATGTTGCTAATCAGTATCAGACTACTTCGGATGATGGGCTTGAGCCCGTCCAGATTGACGACGAGGGTCATCTTGTGTCACGTTGGGACTTTGATTTTATCATTGATCTGCTCAATTATTGCAAGCGCAGTTGCAGCAGCACTTTTCCCGATTGAAAAAGAAAAGGAGGAGCAAAATGAAATTTAACGCCTTCCTCCCCTATCTGATTACAATGGCGGTTGTAACCTATCTCGTTCGGGCAGTTCCGCTTGTTTTAATCAAAAAGAAAATTGAAAACAAATTTGTTCTCTCTTTTCTCTACTATATGCCCTATGCGGTTTTAACGGTTATGACAATTCCTGCAGTTTTCTTTGCAACAAACCATATTATAACCGCCGTAATCGGCGTTGCATTCGCATTGATACTTGCATATTTCAAAAAAGGTCTGCTAACGGTCGCCCTCGGCGCCTCAGCAGGAGTTTTCATCACCGAACTGATAGTTCAGTATATTGTATAAAGACTAATAAAAATGACGTAAACGGGGTCAGACCCCACCTACGTCATTTTTTTATTTGGCTCTATTACTGACTTTTTTTGACGTAAATGGGGTCAGACCCCTTTTACGTCAAAAAAAGAGTCGCAAGGAAATTTCCTTGCGGCTCTTAACTATTAGCTTATTGACCGAGCAAAGCGAGAAACCGAAATTCGTAACTATTAAAGCTCGTTTATATAATTACAAGCGGCTAAAGCTGCAATTGTTCCGTCCGCTGCTGCGGTTGTTATCTGGCGGATGCGCTTGCTTCTGCAATCTCCTGCAACGAAAATACCGGGCGTTTTCGTTGTGCAGGATTCATCCGAATCAAAATAGCCGTAATCATTAAGCTGAGCAAGCTCCTCAAACGGACCGTTTTCGGGAATTAAACCAATTGCAACGAAGAGTCCGTCGCTCTTAATCTGCCGGGTTTCGCCGTTGCTGTTTACGATTTCAACGCCTGAAAACTCTCCGTTTTCGGTTAAAAGCTTCTGGATTTTTACCCCTGTGAAGCTCTTTACATTATCCCTTGCAAAAAGAACCTCCTGAAGCCTTTGTTCGCCTGTGAAATAAGGCATATCCTGAAGCATTATAACCTCGCTGCATTTATCTGAAAGAAGGATTGCCTCCTGAAGGGCGCTGTTTCCTCCGCCCGCAACGCAAACGACCTTGTTTTTATAAAAATCTCCGTCGCAGACCGCGCAGAAAGAGATACCCTCGCCAACAAGTTCGTTTTCGCCTTCAAGTCCGAGCATTCTGTGTTTTACGCCGGTTGCAATGATAACGGATTTACCCTCAAATTTGCTTCCCTCTTCGGTTGAAACAACTTTGTATTCGCCCTTATCTTCAATTGAACAAACAGTTTCAATTTCAAATTCCGCGCCCTGCTCAAGAATCTGAGAGAAGAGTTCATCCGCAAATTCATTTCCGCTCATTGAAAGCCTTGAGGGAAAGTTTTCAACCTTGGGTGAATGGGTTATCTGACCGCCGAAGCCTGCTTTTTCGATTATAAGGGCTTGTTTTCCGTTTCGCTGAGCGTAAAGCGCCGCAGTCATTCCTGCAGGGCCTCCGCCAACAACAATTATATCGTACATATTTTTCTCCTGATAAAAATTACGGGAGGGTACGGAGACCCTCCCCTACATTCACTCGCAAAGCGAATATCGTACGAAGTATATCGCCGATATTTACTGATTCATTAACCAACCCTTGATGTCTGAAACACCGCGGAATTTTTCAAACTCGTCGCCGTTTGGAATAACGAGGGTCGGAGCCTGCTTAATGCCGTACTTTGCAACAAGCTCAGGCTGTTCGTCAGCATTAAGTGCCGTATATTTAACGCCTGCCTTGTCAAGCAGTGCAGCCGCTGCCTTACAGTTCGGGCAGGTTGCTGTTTTGAAGAGAATAACATTTGCATCAACATTGCCTTCTGCTGCTGCGGCAACATCATTTGCAACTGCCTCGGGTTCAACATAATCAACAGGAGCAGGATTTGGTCCTGTGTGAGTAAGCTTTGAACGACCGATGTTATAAACCTTGCGGTCCTTATATTCCTGAGCCTTACCGTCGTTCCAGTTCTGGATAGGACGATAGTAGCCCGTGATTCTTGAGTTAACCTCTGTTTTAGCTCCGCAAATCGGGCAGGTATATTGCTCGCCTGTTAAGTAGCCGTGGTCCTTACATACTGAGTATGTCGGCGACATTGTATAGTAAGGAAGCTTATAGTTTTCGGCAATCTTGCGAACAAGGTTTGCTGCTGACTTCCAGTCGGGAAGCTTTTCGCCGAGGAAAGCGTGGAAAACTGTTCCCGATGTGTAAAGAGTCTGGAGGTCATCCTGAATGTCAAGAGCAGAGAAAATATCCTCTGTATAGCCAACAGGAAGGTGGGAAGAGTTTGTGTAATACGGAGTTCCGTTCATATTTGCAGTGATGATATCCGGGAAATCCTCTTTATCATGCTTAGCAAAACGATAGGTTGTTGATTCAGCAGGAGTTGCCTCGAGGTTATAAAGGTCGCCGTACTGCTCCTGATAGTCTGAAAGACGCTCGCGCATATGATTAAGAACATCTCTTGCAAATCTCTGAACCTTGGGGTCGGTTAGGTCTGCTCTGAGCCAGTTTGCATTAAGTCCAACCTCGTTCATACCGATAAGACCGATTGTTGAGAAATGGTTTTCAAAGGTTCCGAGATATCTCTTTGTATAGGGATAAAGTCCCTGGTCAAGAAGAGTTGTTATAACTGTTCTCTTTGTTTTAAGTGAACGGGCAGCAATATCCATAAGCTTATCAAGGCGCTCATAGAAATCTTTTTCATCGGTTGCCTGATATGCAATTCTCGGAAGGTTGATTGTTACAACGCCGATTGAACCGGTTGATTCGCCCGAGCCGAAGAAACCGCCGCTCTTTTTACGAAGCTCACGAAGGTCAAGACGAAGACGGCAGCACATTGAGCGAACATCGCTCGGCTCCATATCCGAGTTGATATAGTTTGAGAAATACGGAGTTCCGTATTTAGCTGTCATTTCAAAAAGGAGCTTGTTGTTTTCGGTTTCGCTCCAGTCGAAATCACGGGTGATTGAATATGTTGGGATAGGATACTGGAAACCTCTTCCGTTTGCATCGCCTTCAATCATAATTTCAATGAAAGCTTTGTTTACCATATCCATTTCCTTCTGGCAATCGCCATAGGTGAAATCCATTTCCTTGCCGCCGATAAGAGCAGGAAGGTTTTTGAGGTCGTTTGGAACAACCCAGTCAAGAGTTATGTTTGAGAACGGAGCCTGAGTTCCCCAACGGCTCGGGGTGTTAACGCCGTAAACAAACGACTGAACGCACTGCTTAACCTCTTTCTGTGAAAGGTTATCAACCTTAACGAAGGGAGCAAGATATGTATCAAATGATGAAAATGCCTGAGCGCCAGCCCATTCATTCTGCATAATTCCAAGGAAATTAACCATCTGGTTGCAAAGAGTTGAAAGATGGTTTGCAGGTGACGAGGTTATTTTACCTGTTACACCGCCAAGGCCCTCCTGAATAAGCTGCTTCAAGCTCCAGCCTGCGCAGTAGCCTGAAAGCATTGAAAGATCGTGGATGTGGATTTCAGCATTTCTGTGGGCATTCGCGGTTTCATCATCATAAACCTCGCTGAGCCAGTAGTTTGCTGTTATCGCGCCTGAGTTTGAAAGAATAAGTCCGCCGACGGAATATGTTACCGTTGCGTTTTCCTTAACTCTCCAGTCGTTGATTTTAAGATAGTTATCAACGATATCCTTATAGTTTAAAAGAGCAGAGTTTACATTGCGGATTTTTTCTCTCTGGCGTCTGTAAAGAATATATGCCTTTGCAACATCTGCATAGCCCGATTCCGAGAGAACCTTTTCAACGCTGTCCTGAATAGCTTCAACGGAAATTTTTTCATCTTTGATTTTGCTTTCAAAATCCGCTGTTACATGGAGAGCAATTAAATCAATAACACTCTGGTGGTAGTTTCTGTTTTGCGAATCAAATGCTTTTGCGATTGCAGAGCTGATTTTGCTTATATCAAAATCTGCAACGCTGCCATCTCTTTTGATAACCTGATACATAATAAACCTCTCTTCTTGATAAAATTCTTTCGTCATTCCGTAATTTGTGACTGCGAAAATCATTCTATCATCAAGAGAGGTTTTTGTCAATATGTTTTTACAATATATTCTAAAAAAATTTCGTATTTTTCAAACGACCCACAATATATAGTTGTTTAGTCAACTCCGCGCAAATTGGTATTTTCAACATATTTCCTTGCAATTTCGGCATATTTACGCATTTCATCGGGATGGGGAGAGGTTAAATTGCCGTAGGGAACCGAATCTCTGTCGGTGAATCTCTGAAGAAAATATGCTCTTGCGCCCTTTATCATCTCGCCTATCTTGCAAAAGTCTTCTTCCTCATGAAATTCCTTTATAACGGTTGTTCTGAATTCATACGGAATATCACCGTTCATAAGAATTGAAATGCTTTCTTTTATCTTTGCCATATCAATCTCATCAAGTCCGCAGGTCAGGGCGTATTTTTCCTCGCTGTTTTTTATATCCATTGCAACATAGTCAACAAGCTTTTCATCAATAAGCTCTTTTAAAAGCTCGGGATGATAGCCGTTTGTGTCAAGCTTAACAGGGTATCCCGCATTTCTGATTTTAATAATCAGCTCCTTGAGGTCTTTATGTAGACAGGGCTCGCCACCCGTTATTGCAACGCCGTCGAGCAGGGCTTTTCTGCCCTCAAGAAAGCTAATAAGTTCGCTATCGTCCATAATCGGTTTTTCTGTTCCGTCAACGAGTTCAAAGTTATGACAGAACGGGCAGCGAAAATCGCATCCGCCGAGAAAAACCGTGCATGCAACATGACCCGGAAAGTCAAGAAGCGTCATTTTCTGTAATCCGTGAATTTTCATATATTATATTTCCTTTATATTAATACCTATTATATACTACTGGTCGTCACCTTGACAGCACACGGGGACGTTCCTCCACCGAACTCTTATTATTCGAATTGCGTTCTGAGGTGCGTCCCCATGGCGAACGAATAGATGTTCCCTATTTATATCAGTTAAACAGCGGCAAGAATATGCAGATTTCTGATTTCACTGTCGCTTATTTTATCATTAACCGAATAAGCGTGCTTTTCAAGGTCGCCGCATATTGCATCCGTTAATTTCCGGTCTGAAAGCTCATCAATAACATCGGCGGCAATGCCTTCAATTGAATAATATTTTTCCTCTGCGTTGTCGCCGTCGTTTGAGCTTGTTATAAGAAACTCCATAATCTCTGCATCAAGAGAGAGCTTCGGCAATGCTCTGAGCGCTCTGAAACCCCATTTATAATAGGGCTGATAGGAATTATTGAGCAGGAAGATAACCTGCATTGCGCTTTTAACAAATTCAAAAACTGCCATCTGAGCCGCAGCGCTTTCGCCGTGGGAAAGGCATCTTTTATAATTATACTGACCCGACTGAGCCATTAAAAGAAGATTTCCCGCAAGCTTTTTCAGCCTAATATCCTCGGGATATTTTGCAAGGCTTTCCCTGATTTTTGTAACTTCACCGTAATTATCAAAAAACAGTTCGCCGTTTGTTGCCTCCGCAAGCGACTGCTCGGGAATGCTCAGCCACTCAAATTTATCAAGCTCGCCTGTTTTTGAGCCTATTTTCTCTTCAAAAAATTCGCTTGTTCTTAAAACGCCGCGACGCGCGCCGCCAACGGGGCTCATAAGCGAACGCCTGTAGCCCATAAACTCCTTCGGAAGCTTTGCATATGCTCTTTCAAGCTGAAAAGCAGTTTTTCTGTCGATTACATCCTCGTCGGGAAGAAAAATGCAAAAGCCCGGTTCAAAATCATGGTCGGAGGAAACCTCGTCATCAAATCCGAAGCATTCCGAGCCGCTTCCGAAAATGCCGGCTGCAAGATATGGCAAAACATCGGCAAAATCCTTTTCAAGCATCGGTTTCCCGTATTCCTCATAAAACGCTTTTGATAGCTCAATCCCTTTCATAAATACTCTCCGCTCTGTTTTTTAAATCCTTTGCAACAAGAAAATATCCGTAGTACTCAAAACTCGGCGCACATTTTTCGCAAACAAAGGCATAATAGCCGTCACGCTTAAGGCTCGGAGTATCAAGAAGCTCCTGAGCCTTGTCAAGATATTCAAAAACAACGCTTTCAGCCTTTTCACTTCCGAGCATAGCCTCTTTTAAATCAGCCATATTGAGATAGGTTATCGCCTGTTCAAGCTCGCCGTTTGGAACCTCCTTCATAACATTAAGCGCTTTTTCATAAAGCTTAAACGCCTCATCGTATTTTTCAAGCGCAGTGAAGGTTAACGCCATATTGTTATACAGTCCGCCAAGAAGCTCGGGCGCGGTTCTCTCGTTGCCCTCATAAACCGCCTTTGCCTTTTCAAAAAGCTCAATTGACTTTTCGTTTTCGCCGAAAGCATTGAAGGCGGTTGCAATATTGGTGTAGGTTGTTCCTGCGGAAACGTTTTCCTCAAAATCGAGTTCCTTTAAAAGTCTTAAAGCCTCCTTTGCACTCTCAAAGGCGCCTTCCTTGTTTGCAGTTTTGCGGAAGTGGCCGACAAGCTCGTTCTGAATAAGAAGCTCGCCCCTCTTATCAAAACCGAGCTTTGCCTCTTCAAGCCAGTATTTCAAATGGCGCTCTGCGCCCGCATAATCCCTGCGGCTCATATAATCGTTCATTTTCTGAATTATCCTCTGCTGAGGAACGCTCTTAACCTCGGGCGTTACCCCATAGGGCTCATCGCAGAGCAGGCATCTCGGTTCTGCATAATCCTCCGGGGTTAAATATCCTTTATCGTCTTTCATGTTCTTCTCCGTTATTTCTTTGTTGTTATTGTTTTAACTTTCGACCAGCTAGAATAATACTTTTTGCCGCTGACGGTTTTATATGTTCTTATTCTGACATAATATTTCTTCTTGCCCTTAAGTTTTGAAACAGTTTTGCTTGTTGTTTTAGCAGAGCTTACAACAAGCGATTTCTTGTTTTGGGTGAACTTTGAATTTGTTGCAAGCTGAATTTCATAACCCGTTGTTTGCGTCGCCTGTTTTTTCCAGTTGACCTTTATCTGCTTTGATTTCGGGCTTGAAAGCTTTGAAACGCTTGTTCCCTTCGGTTTTATAGAAAAGGTTTTTGTTGTGCTTCCGCCGTAATTACCTTTAAATGTTATAACCGCCTTTGCAGTTCCGACCTTGGTATTTGATGAATAATTAACGCTGTAATTACCCGCTGCAAGGGTTTTGCCCTTTGAATCCTTAACCGTGACAGCCGGCTTTTTAGCCTTGCCGTCGTATGTGTAAGATGTTGTTGAAAGGCTGACAGAAGCAATTTTTGGAATAACCGTTGTTGAGGTTGTTTTGTATCCGCAATCAACGCAGGTGTTTGTTATAACAATCTTTCCGTCTTTCGAGGCTGTTGCCTTTGTAACTGCCTGAGCTGTTGAATAGTTATGCCTGGCGCTTGCAGCGCCTTTAACAAACGAAACCTTTTCGCCCTCACAGCTCAGTTTTGAAACGGTTATAGTATCTATCTCGGGAGCTGTTGAATTAACAAGCGAGCTGAACTGATAGGAGTTATCATTATATATCTTAATGGTATTGCTTCCCTTTTTCAGCTTAAGCTGAACATCAAGAGTTCTGAACGTATCCCAGGAGAGTGTGTTTTTAAAGTAAACCGTTTCAGGCTCGCCGCCGTTTACGGTAATCTGAGCATAGCGCTCAACAAGGTCGATATTATAGGGATGGATATATGTTGAGCCGTCTGCCTTTAGCATAATCGGAGCAGGCTCATCATTTGCATATCTTATTGCAAAATTATACATTCCCTCGCTTGGTGCCTCAACACTGAAACAAGAATAATTCATCTCAGCTTTTTCATTTGCCTTCGGACTCTGACCGATTCCAAGCTCTGAAATAACATATCCGCTCTCGGCATATTCACTCTCTTTAAGAATCGGATTGTTTCCGTGAAGAGTTATATCGGAGCTGTTGATAACAGTTGATGTGCTTTCGGTTTTTTTCTCATCAAAAGCAAAATACAGTTTTGAAGCCTCAGCGCTTACAGCAAGAGTGTTTGCGCCCTTTGCAAGATAAAGAGTTTTTCCGGCGGCAACATCATAAACGCTGCACTTTGAAAACGATTTTGCGTCTGCGGCATAGTCAACACACTGCTTTTTCAGCTCAAAATCTCCGTCTGCGCTCACTGTATAGTATCCCTGTTCAGGAGCAACGGCAGTAACTCTGTATGTTCCGTTTTCCTCAAAGTTTTTCATTTCATCAAGGCAGATTTCAAAATCGTTTTCATTCTCTTCCGCCTTTGAAACATCAAGCTTATCAAGTGCGGCAACAAGCTGGAGATTGCCCTTATCTCCCTCATCAAAAATCTGAGTATAGCTTATTCTATGCTCGCCTGCCGTTAAATGAAGCCTTAAATCATTATGGTTTTTATACGCCCATGTTACTGTTGATTCAAGATAAATATTCTGAAGTTCTTTGCCGTCAAGAGTAACTTTATAGGGAAGCATTTTGCCAATTCCCCTGTTTTGTCCGTTTGAATCGGGCTCAAGGGTCTTCGGATTAACAAAGGGAGCCTGAAGCGAATAAAAAAGGGAAACATTATATTCTCCGTCCTCGGGAATATTAACCGTAAAGCAAACGCCGTCACCGCTGTTGTTAACCGCGCCGACATCCGCCCTGCCCGAGGTGGCAAACGAGGTCCATCCGAGCTTATCATATGCCGTTGCATTTCCGAGCAGTTGGGCTTTTTCAGCCTCAAGGCACATAACCGGATATTCAATATCGTTGTTTTCTGCCGTCTCTTCGTCTTCCGCTTTGGTCAAAACCGCAAAATATGCCTGCATTTCATCAGTGTTTCCAACGCTTATTTTAAGGGAATTTTCAACGGCTTTGAGCCTGCCTTCAAAAATCTTTTCAGGCTTATAATTAGCCCCGAGCTGACCCGAAAAGCTTACCGCATAAATTTTTGCATTAACCGCATTGCAGTTGTTTAGAAGCTTGGTTGAATCTATGTTATCAAGATAAACGGTTTCTTTTCCGCCGACGGCGTCATGTCCGCCGAAAAGAGCATACGCCGTATTTATCTCTTCATCATATGAGGATAATCCGTAAAAATGGGTTTTATCAAATTCGGGCGAAATAATCGGACACTGCTCGCCCGTCATCTGAGCATACCAATGATATACCCACCAGGTGGAGGAGGGTGAATTCTGGTCGGCAGCCATTTCGTTGAGAGTGTTTGCCATTGCCCAGTATGCCATACATCCGCTCATATCCTTGTTTTCAAACATTGAAAGCCACTTAACAAGTCCGCCCGGAGAGCCGATGTCATAATGCCTTGCGTATTCGTTAACGAGAAGCTCGGGTTGCTTTTCGCCTGTGTAATACTTTTTCTGCATTGCTTTTACAGCATCGTAATGCTTATAAAAATCCGTCATCGAGCTGTCGCCGAGTTCGTGCCAGGTTATAAGCTCGGGCAGGCAGTTGTTTTCCTTGCAGAAGGCAAGGAAGGAATCATAATGCTCCTCATTGAATCCCGAGTAGTTAGGACCTGCGCACCGTGCGTTAGGGTCAATTGCATGAACTGCTTTATATATTCTCAGCCACGCTTTTTTCAGTCCTTCAAGATTTCCGCCGTACCATATCTGGTCGGGCTCATTAAAAAGCACATAGCTGTAATGCCCGCTTGTTTCGTTAAGAGTATAATAATTGCCGTCGCTGCCTTTAAAAGCTTTCTCGTCGCCTTCACTCGCTTTATCGCAAATCATATCGTAAAGAATGCCCTCAACGGTTTTTTGGTAGGCGTCGAGGTCAATTGTTCCGTCCTTATAGGGCGCATCATATGGCCATTCAAGGTAATTATCCTGAAGATAAATCTGCATATCCTTAACGCCTGAGGCAAGAAGCGCAGAGCCCGTTCTTATCGCGTCGCCCGTGGGATGCTGCTTGCCTGCATAGGCTTTCTGCACCATGGTATCGGGCTTGAGTCCGCAGAGTAAATCTATTGAGGGAACATTGATTTCAGCCTCACCGTAGAGAAAGCCCGTTGAGCCTTTATAAAGGGTTTCTCTCTGCTTCATATCAAAATGAATTTCAGCCTCTTCATTTGCCTTTAAAACGAGCTTACCGCCGTCGTTATCAAGATAATAACCGCCGTTTTCAACATTTATTTTTGAAATATCCGCGCCTTTGCCGACCGTTCCGATTACCTTCGGAACGGGATAATCAAAGCGAACGTCAAAGCTTCCGCTCCAGTTTTCGCCGATATTAAGAGTCGAAAAGGCAGATGACGCTCTCATCCTTTTAAACGAGGTTGAGCCGTTTATTGAAAGAGTTGCACTGTCGAGAAGCTGAACATCGTATTCGGAATTATTGCTGAAAGAAACATCGTTGAGAACAAGAGCCGAGCCGTTTGCCGCAGCAATGGCGCTGAGACGGTTTGTTGTTATTTTATAACCATTAATACTGCATGAGGTCAGCGTCATTTTACCCGAGCCAACCCAGATGCCGACATCGGGCTTTTCGCATCCCGAAAAACATACATTCGTAAAGGAAGATATAACATTCTCGTTCTGAAAAATCGTTGCAGACTGCCTTCCGTCAATACCGACAAGGGAATGACCCCTTCCGTCAATCTCAACATTGTTGCTGATTCCGGAACCGGAAACCCTTCTTATATCGTCATCAAGGATTCCCCTTCCGCCTGTTCTCAGCAAGCCGTTGAATATCTCAACTGTTTTAATTTCGGTTACTTCCTCTGCATAGGAAACAAATCCTGAGGACATAACCGATATAAGCATAACTAACGCCAATATTGAAGACAATAACTTTCTCATAATTTTCACTCCGTTATCAATTTCATAAACCGATTATATCAAAAACAATCCCATATATCAAATGTTTATAGAAAAGAAATTAAATAAAAAAATAAATACTGAGAATATTGAAAATATTGGTTTATTATGGTATATTTGTATGGATAATATTTAAGAAGGTGAAAAAATGGTTTCTCAAATGCTAAGCTCGGTTCTGAAAAAGGAAAGCGAAACAAATCAGAACGAAAAAGAGGCGAAGGCAAAGGCTGATGAAATTATCAACAACGCTGAGGCAAAGGCAAAGGAAATAATTGAAAGCGCAAGGTCAATTGCTTCGTCATCCTATGAAAATGCAGTTGAAGAAGCAAAAAATGAAGGAAAGAAACTTTCAGACAGTGCCGAAAAAGAAGCCGAGGCGCTTTCGGCAAAGTTAAAGGAAGAAAGCGCGTCAAAAATTAACGACGCAATAAAAACTGTTAAAAAAATAATCTTAAACTGATTTATAATCATTCACACTCAGAATCGAGGTGAGGAATTACGGCAAAAGTTAATATGCTGAAAATTGAACTCGTTTCAACTTTCACAAACAGCAAGGATGTAATTGATTATCTTCAGAGAAGAGGTATTGTTGAAATAAGCTCCCACGAAGAGATTGAGAATATGAGCCGTCTCAACACAGAGACGAATGTTTCTCAGCTTGAAAAAATGAGAGCAAAGGCTGAAAACGCAAGAGAACTGCTCGGTTTTTACGCTCCGAAAAAGGGCTCGCTTATTGATTCGTTCAGACCGCCGAGGGAAATATCGCTTAAGGAATATCTTGATAAAGAGACTATTGTCGATAAAACCTTAAACATTTGTCATCTTATATGCGAGCTCAGCAAGAGGATAAACGATGAAAGGGCTGAGATAATCAGACTTCAAACATCAAATTCCTCTGTTTCAATTTGGGAAAACCTTGATGTTCCGATGAAAACAAAGCCGACAAGGTATACCTCGCTCATTATCGGAACTTTCCCGAGTTTTCAGAGCGAGGCTTCAATCAAGGAAAAACTTTCCGGGATTGACGCTTCCCTTGAGGCATACGAGGTTGAAACGGTTTATCAGGGCGAAATGATTTCCTGCGTTGCCGTTCTTTGCTTAAAAGCTCAGAAGGCTCAGATGCTTGAGGCGCTGAGAAGCTTCGGATTTGCAACGCCGAGCGAGCAATACGAGGTAACGGCAAAAGAGGTTATCAGCTCAAACAACGAAAAAATACAAAAGCTCAATAAAGATATTGAAGAGAGCGAAGAAAGAATCAAAGGCTATGCCGAAAATACCGAAAACATAGATTTTCTTATCGACTATCTTTCAATGAAAATTGATAAATATGAGTCGCTCGGCAAGCTTTCGGTTACAAACAACGTCTTCTATCTTTCGGGTTATATTCCTGAGAAACACGCAGAAAAAACTGCAAGGGTGCTTGAAGAAAAATATTCTTCGGCGGTCAGTCTCACTAAGCCCGATGAGGAAGAAGAGGTTCCCGTTCTTCTGCAAAACAATGATTTCGCTTCCCCTGTTGAGGGAATAACCGAAATGTATTCCCTCCCCGGAAAACACGATATAGACCCGAATGCAATAATGGGCTTTTTCTATTATGTTTTCTTCGGAATGATGTTTTCGGATGCAGGCTACGGGCTGCTTATGGTTATTGCAACGCTTGCGGTTTTAATCAAGGCAAAGCCCGAGGGACAAAAACGCAAAAATGTTTTAATGTATCTCTACTGCGGAATCTCAACAACCTTCTGGGGAATAATGTTCGGCTCGTTCTTCGGCGACCTCATAAACATAATAAGAGTTAATTATCTTCATCTGCCCGAAATGAGGCTCTATGTCTGGCTCAACCCTCAGGGTGACGACCTTATGACAACTATGCTCTTCTGCTTCCTTTTCGGAATAATTCATCTGTTCGTAGGCGTCGGAATAAAAGGATATATGCAGTGGAAACAGGGCGAAAGGTTCGGAGCGCTTGCCGATACGCTTTCAATATATATGGCAGTCGGCGGCGTTGCCCCGATTCTTGCAGGAATGATTATTGATGTTCCCGCGAAAATTACAGGCGTTTCAAAATACATTGCGCTTGCCGGCGTTGTTTTAATCGTTTTAACCGCAGGAAGAGAGTCAAAGGGAATCGGCGGAAAGCTTGGCGCAGGATTATATGCGCTTTATAACACGGTTTCGGGTTATCTTTCGGATATTCTTTCATATTCGCGACTGCTTGCGCTCGGTCTTGTTACGGGTATCATCGGCTCGGTTGTCAATATGATGGGAACTCTTCCGCAGAATATGGTTGTTAAAACAATCCTGTTCATCATTGTATTTATTTTCGGACATACTGTTAATTTCGGAATTAACATTATCGGCGCATATGTTCACACAAACCGCTTGCAGTATGTTGAATTTTTCTCAAGGTTTTATGAGGGCGGCGGAAATGCATTTAACCCTCTTAAAGTAAATTCCAAATCATTTAAGTTCAAGGAGGAAACAAATAATGGCTAATTTAGGTTTAGCACTTGCTATTTTAGGAGCTGCGCTCGCCGCATTTTTAAGCGGAATGGGCTCGGCAAGAGGCGTTGGTCTCGTTGGTGAGGCTGCTGCAGGTCTTATTTCAGAAGACCCTTCAAAATTCACAAAGGTTCTTATTCTTCAGATTCTCCCGGGTACACAGGGACTTTACGGCTTCATAACCGCAATTATGGTTATGATTAAAATTCAGCTTCTCTCAGGAGCGCCGATTGCCCTTACTCCGGCTCAGGGACTTCAGGTTTTAGGCGCTTGCCTTCCGATGGCGTTTGTCGGCTATTTCTCTGCCCTTTATCAGGCAAAGGTTGCTGCATCGGGCGTTTCCGTTGTTGCAAAGAAGCCGGAGCAGCAGTCAAAGGCAATGGTTCTTTCAGCAATGGTTGAAACCTATGCCGTTCTTGCACTCCTTATTTCCCTTCTTATAATTTTAAGATTAAATTTCTAAGGATAAACACTATGTCAGGTCTTGAAAAAATATTATCTCAAATTGAATATGAATCAAACGACCGTTGCAAAGCCATTGTTGAAGAGGCAGAAAAAAAGGCTCAGAGCATCATAAACGAAGCAAACGAAAAAGCACAAAAGCTGGAGCTTGAAAACAAGGAAAAAACCGAAAAAAAGCTTGAAGACTTAAAGCAGGTTTCAATTTCATCCGCTGATTTTGCAAAAAGCAAAATAATTCTTAAATCAAAGCTTGAAATCATTGATGAAATGCTTGAAAAATCTCTTGATGAGCTCAAAAAGCTCCCCGATGAAGAATACTTTGAAATAATCAAAGAGCTTATTATCAAAAACTCAAAGGCAAAAAAGGGCGTTCTTCGTCTGTCCCAAAAGGATTTAAACAGACTTCCCAAGGGCTTTGCCGAGGAGGTTAACAGTAAACTTGAGGGCGACGGAATTGAGCTTGGAAAACCGATTGACATAAACGGCGGCTTTGTTCTTGTTTATGATGACATAGATATTAACTGCTCCTTTGACGCAATCGCTTCATCAAAACTTGATGAGCTTCGCGATGCGCTTAATGCATTGTTGTTTTAACGGGAGGCAGTTATATTGAAAGACAAAAACTATCTTTTTGCCGTTGCCTCTGTTCGCGCAAAGGAAAATGCTCTGCTAAGCAAAAGCGATTTAGAACAGCTAATTAACGCCGAAAGCTATAAAAGAGCTGCGGCAATGCTGAATGAAAAAGGCTATGAGTTAAGCGAGGGCGATTATTCCGCGGTTCTTGATGAAAAGCTCAAAGAGGTTTGGGACTTCATTAATTCCTCAGCCGAGGAAGCAACGGCGCTCGGCGCCTTCGTTGTTAAAAATGATTTCCAGAACCTTAAGGCTGTTTTAAAGGCAGAGGTTATGGGCTATGACGCCGAAAGTTACCTTGTTGAGCCGAGTATGATTGAACCAAAAAAACTTCTTGATTCGGTTAAAAACAGGAATTTCGGCTCTCTTCCGGAACACATCGGTGAAACTGCCGATAAAGCTACTCAGCTGCTTGCAAAAACGGAAAATGCTCAGCTTTGCGACGCCTTAATCGACAGAGCGGCTCTTGAAACGATAATTGCTCTCGCAAAAACAAGCGACGACAGTATTATTATAAAGTATGCAAACGAATACTGCCTTGCAGCTAATATCAAAATTGCATACAGAGCCATAAAAACAAAGAAAAGTCGCGTATTTCTTAACACTGCAATTGCTGAAAACGAACTGATAAACAGGGAAAGCCTAATCAGCGCAGCGCTTTCGGGTGAAGAAGAGTTTTTCAGCTTCCTTTCGTCAAACGGCTTTTCAGACTACGAAGAGGCGCTTTCAAACGGCTCGTCAGCATTTGAAAAATACTGCGACGACAAGCTTCTTTCCATTGTTAAAGGCGCAAAGATGACTGCTTTCGGAATCAGCCCTCTTGCGGCATACTTTGTTGCAAAGGAAACCGAAATAAAATGCCTGAGAATTATTCTTTCTGCAAAACAGAGCCATATTTCGGGTGATATTATCAGGGAAAGGATTCGTGAGCTTTATGTATAAAATTGCGGCAATCGGCGATAAAAACAGCATATACGGCTTTGCGTCGCTCGGCATAACGATTTTCCCCGTTGATGAAAGCGCGCAGGCAGTTAAAACTTTAAGAACTCTTGCCGAAACAGGCTACGGCGTTATTTTTATAACTGAAAACATTGCTTCTCAGATAAAAAACGAGATAGCAAGATACAGCGATGAGCCCCTTCCTGCAATAATCCCGATTCCGGGTGTTTTCGGAAATACGGGAATGGGTATGGAACAGGTAAGCTCATTTGTTGAAAGAGCTGTTGGCTCAGATATAGTAAAATAGGCGGTAACATATATGAGTAAAGGAACAATACTAAAAGTATCAGGTCCCCTTGTTGTTGCAAAGGATATGAGGGACGCCAATATGTTTGACGTTGTTCGAGTAAGCGAGCGCAGACTTATCGGCGAAATCATTGAAATGCACGGTGACAAGGCTTCAATTCAGGTTTATGAGGATACATCGGGACTCGGAACGGGCGAAGGTGTTGAATCAACAAACGAGCCTCTCAGCGTTGAACTCGGACCCGGACTAATCAAAGGAATTTTTGACGGAATTCAGCGTCCGCTTGAAAAGATTATGGAGCTTTCGGGAAATAACCTTGAAAGAGGTATTGAGGTTCCGTCACTTTCAAGGGATGTTAAATGGCATTTTTACCCAACTGCAAAGGTTGGCGACAAGGTCAGGGGCGGCGATGAGCTTGGCTTCGTTCAGGAAACCGACATTGTTCGCCACAAAATTATGGTTCCCCCGAGAATGCGCGGAACGGTTAAAGCCATTTCCGAGGGCGATTTCACGGTAACCGATAAGGTTGCAACCCTTGAGGGCGAAAACGGCGAAACCTTTGAACTGACATTAATGCAGAAATGGCCGGTCCGTCAGGGCAGACCTTATAAAAAGAAACTATCCCCCGATATGCCTTTAATAACAGGTCAGCGTGTTGTTGACACTCTGTTCCCGATTGCAAAGGGCGGCGTTGCGGCAATTCCGGGTCCCTTCGGAAGCGGAAAGACCGTAACCCAGCATCAGCTTGCAAAGTGGGCTGAGGCAGATATCGTTGTTTATATCGGCTGCGGCGAACGCGGAAACGAAATGACCGACGTTTTAAATGAGTTTCCCGAGCTTATCGACCCCCACACAGGCAAATCCCTTATGGAGCGAACCGTTCTTATCGCAAACACATCGGATATGCCCGTTGCAGCCCGTGAAGCATCAATATACACGGGAATAACGATTGCCGAATATTTCAGGGATATGGGCTATTCGGTTGCACTTATGGCGGATTCAACCTCCCGTTGGGCTGAAGCTCTTCGTGAAATGTCGGGCAGACTTGAAGAGATGCCCGGTGAAGAGGGATACCCCGCATATCTCGGCTCGCGCCTTGCTCAGTTCTATGAAAGAGCAGGAAGAGTTGAGGTTCTCGGCAGTGATGAAACCGAGGGCGCGCTTTCCGTTATCGGCGCAGTTTCGCCCCTGGGCGGAGATATTTCCGAGCCCGTTTCTCAGGCAACGCTCAGAATTGTTAAGGTTTTCTGGGGACTCGACAGCTCGCTTGCATATAAGCGTCATTTCCCGGCTATAAACTGGCTTACCTCTTATTCGCTTTATGCGGATAATCTCGGCAAGTGGTTCAACGGGAATGTTGATTCCTCGTGGACAACACTCAGAACAAGAATTATGGGTCTTCTTTCCGATGAAGCGTCGCTTGAAGAAATTGTTAAGCTCGTTGGTATGGACGCCCTTTCGGCAACCGACAGACTTAAAATGGAGGCTGCTCGAAGCATCCGCGAGGACTTTCTTCATCAGCTTGCTTTCCACGAGGTTGACACATACACCTCGCTGAAAAAGCAGTTTTATATGATGAGCCTTGTTCTTGCTTTCTACGATAAATCCCTTGCCGCTCTTGATATGAACGCAGACATTGAAAAGCTTGTTGCTGTTCCGTCAAGAGAAGCAATAGGAAGATTCAAATATATTAAGGAAGAGAATATTGACAAGGAATTTGAAAAAACTCTTTCTCTTCTTGACAGCGACATTAACGAAGTAATCAACGCAAAGGAGGAATACTGATGCCAAAAGAATACAGAACAGTTGAAGAAGTGGCAGGTCCTCTTATGCTTGTAAGAAAGGTTGAAGGCGTTAAATTTGATGAGCTCGGCGAAATTGAGCTTGTAAACGGCGAAACAAGGCGCTGCCGTGTTCTTGAAATAAACGGAACGGACGCTTTGGTTCAGCTTTTTGAGCCCTCAACCGGTATTAACCTTTCAAACAGCAAGGTTCGTTTCCTCGGAAGAATGATGGAGCTCGGCGTTTCCGAGGATATGCTCGGACGAGTTTTCGACGGACTTGGCAGACCGATTGACGGCGGTCCCGAAATTATTCCCGAAAAAAGAATGAACGTTAACGGACTCCCGATGAATCCTGCTGCAAGAGCTTATCCGCAGGAGTTCATCCAGACAGGCGTTTCCGCTATCGACGGACTTAACACCCTTGTTCGAGGTCAGAAGCTTCCGATTTTCTCGGCTTCCGGTCTTCCCCACGCTCAGCTTGCTGCTCAGATTGCCCGTCAGGCAAAGGTTCGGGGTAAAGATGAAAAATTCGCCGTTGTTTTTGCCGCAATGGGTATTACCTTCGAGGAATCCGATTTCTTCATTCAATCCTTTAAGGAAACCGGAGCAATTGAAAGAACGGTTATGTTTTCAAACCTTGCAAACGACCCTGCAATCGAAAGAATTGCAACCCCGAAAATGGCGCTGACTGCTGCGGAGTATCTCGCTTTTGATAAGGGAATGCACGTTCTTGTTATTATGACGGATATAACAAACTATGCCGATGCACTCAGAGAGGTTTCGGCAGCAAGAAAAGAGGTGCCCGGCAGACGCGGATACCCCGGATATATGTATACCGACCTTGCGTCAATCTATGAAAGAGCAGGAAGACAGAAGGGCAAAGACGGCTCAATTACAATGATTCCTATTCTTTCAATGCCCGAGGACGATAAAACCCACCCGATTCCCGACTTAACGGGATATATAACCGAGGGTCAGATTATTCTTTCCCGCGATTTATACCGCCGAGGTATTCTTCCGCCGATTGATGTTCTTCCCTCTCTTTCAAGACTTAAGGATAAGGGTATAGGCGAGGGCAAAACAAGAAAAGACCATTCAAACACAATGAATCAGCTTTTCTCAGCTTATGCAAGAGGAAAGGACGCCAAGGAGCTTATGGTTGTTCTCGGTGAGGCAGCGCTTACGGATATGGATAAGCTATACGCAAAATTTGCCGATGAATTTGAAAACGAATATATAAACCAAAGTTTTTCCTCCGACCGTTCAATTGAGGAAACTCTTGATATAGGATGGAAGCTTCTCAGAATATTCCCGAGAAGCGAGCTAAGGCGTATCAGCGACGAGCTTCTTGACGAATACTATAATTAGTTAAGAGTTAAAAGTGAAAAGTGAAGAGTTAAGGGTGGGACACCCACACCCGATTATTAATTGTTTGAGCGAAGCGAGTAACCGAAATTCGTAATCTCGACCAACGGTTCCCAAAATTTGTTACCGGCTTGGAGCGCCGACAAATTTTGACCGTTCGGCAGTTCTTTTTGTTCGCTTCATCTGCCACTGGCAGCGCTCACAAACGAACCGTAACTCGTAAT
>JAFUZY010000100.1 GCA_017476375.1 Eubacterium sp. | reverse complement strand
TGCACTCTTTTTCAACAATTAGGTGGAAAATCTGTACAAATATTTCTACAATTCTATTTATTTGATAAATATTTTTCCCTAATAACAATTTTGGCTGCCTCACTTCCGTGAGACAGCCCCTTTGTTTTTGATTATTATCAGCTCGAACCTGTGACGGGATGCGGAGAATTTGCCGCATCAGCGGCAAAGCTCGACAGAGAAACAATTCAGTGAATTGTTTCGAGGCATCCCAGTTTATTATGGTCGCAGTTCAATCCTGCTATTTTCGGCAGCTTAGCTCGAACCTGTGACGGGATATAAAATGCCGTGCGCAGCACCCGAAATTCGTAATTCGTCACTCGTAATTCGTAATTATGGAAAACAGTTCTCTCAGCCTTTCTTCCTCTCCGTTCAGATACAGGTATCCGAAAAGGGCTTCCATTCCCGTTGCTATGTGGTATTCGCTTTGGGTGGCAGATTTCGGGTTATGCCCGACCTTCGCATTTCTTCCCCTTTTGAAAACCGCCTCCTCCTTTTCGGAAAGGAGGTCTTTTATTTTAAAATACGCCTCAGTTTGCGCCTTGGCAGAAACGAATTTAACGCTTTCCCTGTGCAAATCCTTAACAGGTCTGTTTGCGTCAAGAACAAGGCTTTCGCGAACAAACATTTCATAAACTCCGTCGCCGATGAACGCAAGATTCAGCGGACTGAGCAAATCGGGGTTAACATCTTTATCAACAAATCTCATTACGGTATATACTCAAATTCAATATCATAAAGGCTGACTATATCGCCCTCCTGAATTCCCCTCTCTTTAAGCGCTTCAAAAACTCCGCTCTTTTCAAGAACTCTTTGCATATACTGGAGCGCTTCATAGTCTTCAACATCAATTCCCTTAAGAACCTTCGGGAACCAGTCGGCTTCAACAAGGAAATATCCCTCGTCCTCTTCTGTTATTTTAAATCCGCCGCTGTTTTCGATAATCGCCTCAACGGGAATTTCCTCCGCCTCGTATTCCTTTATCGGCGGAAGCTCGGAAAGCTTGTTCCAAACTGCGTTCATAAGCTCCTTTGTTCCTTCAAGAATCGGGGCGCAGATTGAAAAATATTCATATCCCTTTTCTTCAACATAGCTTTTGAAATCCTCTATCTGAGAAGGCTCTGCCATATCAATTTTGTTGCCGGCAACAATCATCGGCCGCTTTGCAAGCTCGGGATTGAATTTAACAAGCTCTTCGTTAATTTTTTCAAAATCCTCTTTCGGGTCCCTGCCCTCGCTGCCGCTAACGTCAACAATGTGGATAAGCAGTCTGCACCTTTCAACATGGCGCAAAAACTGATGACCAAGCCCGATTCCTTCGCTTGCACCCTCAATAAGTCCGGGAATATCTGCAATAACAAAGCTGTTGCCCTCGCCCATTGAAACAACGCCGAGATTGGGAACAAGCGTTGTAAAATGATAATCGGCAATTTTCGGTTTCGCCTGGGAAACAACGGAAATAAGGCTTGATTTTCCAACCGAAGGATAACCAACCAAGCCAACGTCCGCAAGGAGCTTAAGCTCAAGGCTGACCTCCCATTCCTCGCCAGGAACGCCCGGCTTTGCAAAACGCGGAACCTGCCTTGTCGGCGTTGCAAAATGGGGGTTTCCCCATCCGCCTCTTCCGCCCTTTGCGGCAACGAAACGCTCGTTTTTGCTCATATCCGCCATAACGGCGCCGCTGTTTGCCTCTTTGATAATCGTTCCCCTGGGAACACGGATTTCAAGGTCCTGACCCTTCTTTCCGTTGCAGCGTCCACCCTTGCCGGGCTCGCCGTTTTGAGCCTTATATTTTCTTTTGTATCTGAAATCGGCAAGCGTTGCAAGATTATCGTCAACAACGAAAACAACATCGCCGCCCTTGCCGCCGTCGCCGCCGTCGGGTCCGCCCGAGGCAACATATTTTTCTCTGTGGAAGGCAACTGCGCCGTCGCCGCCGTCGCCGCCTTTAATTTTAACCTTTGCTATATCAACAAACATAATATTTTTACTCCGTAAAAAAATGATGAATTATGAATTATGAATTATGAATTTCGGGTGGGCTCCGCCCACACCCATTAATATAATAGCCGTGCGCAGCACCATTAATTCATCATTCATCACTCATCATTCATAATTATTAAACTCTGTTTAATCATGCTCGGAATTATCATAAACAATCCGTAAAGCGTTATTGCAAAAAGCGTTATCGGAAAGAAAATGCATATTGCGATTTTCCAGAATTTGCCGAATTCCTTAATTCTTCCGAACGCAGTGCAGAAGCCTGCATATGAAGCGCAGGGAACAAGCGGCAATAAAAGCGAAATCACAATTATCTGATTAATTTCAAGCGCATTGTTTACATCATTTCTCTTGCTTATGAAAAAGGTCAGAAGAAAAATGATAAGCGCTCCGATAAAATAAAGCCCAAGCATTGATAAAACATATATCTTCGCATATCTTTTATTATTCATAGCCATAGATTAACACAATAATTACATTATTTCAAGAAAAATATATGGGAGGGCAACGCCCTCCCCTGCTTATTGACCGAACGAAGTGAGAAACCGAAATTCGTAATTCGTAATTCGTAACTCGTAATTATTTGTTTGCCAGATATTCTTTAATCTGATTTAAAACCGTGTCGCAGTCGATTCCGTGAACCATGCACGCCTCTTCAAGGCTTTCTCCGATTGAGGCAGGACATCCAACGCAGTGCATTCCGCTCTGCATAAGAATAACTGCAATTCCTCTGTCGTATTCAAGCATATCGCCCATTGTTGTCTGTTTTGTTATTTCCATAGATTTTTCCTCCCTGTCTGTTAATTCCTATTTAATTTATAGGTTTTTCCGCAACACATACTACCACAAAGAGTATTTGTTGTCAAGTCATAAAATTTTTTTACTATTATCTTTATATTATCATTGAAAAATTATACAAATGATGATAAAATATTGTTTGTGATTTTTTTGGAGGAAAAAGAATTATGTATAAAACCGGCTTTGATAACGATAAATATAAATCCCTTCAGTCTACCCGAATCCGCGAAAGAATAAACGAATTCGGCGGAAAGCTTTACCTTGAATTCGGCGGAAAGCTCTTTGACGACTATCACGCTTCGCGTGTTTTGCCCGGTTTTCAGCCCGACAGCAAGCTTCAGATGCTTTTGCAGCTTAAGGATGAGGCTGAAATCGTTTTGGTTATTAATTCTCAGGATATTGAAAAGGCAAAGCTCCGCGGCGACCTCGGAATAACATATGACGACGATGTTGTTCGCCTTATCGGCGAATTTACAAACATCGGGCTTATGGTCGGAAGCGTTTGCTTAACAAAATACACTCCTTCCTCACGGGTTGAAGCTTTTGAAAAAAGGCTTAATGCAATGGGTTATCCCGTTTATCATCACTATGTTATTGAAGGCTATCCCTCAAATATTTCCCGAATTGTAAGCGACGAGGGATACGGCAAAAACGACTATATTGAAACCTCAAGAAAACTCGTTATCGTAACTGCACCGGGTCCGGGAAGCGGAAAGATGGCAACCTGTTTGTCCCAGCTTTACCATGAAAACAAACGCGGAATAAAAGCAGGATATGCGAAATTTGAAACCTTCCCGATATGGAACCTTCCTCTTCGTCACCCTGTTAACATTGCTTACGAAGCTGCAACCGCAGACCTCAACGACGTTAATATGATTGACCCCTGGCATCTTGACGCATACGGAAAAACAACCGTTAATTATAACCGAGATGTTGAAATCTTCCCTGTTTTGAAGGCAACCTTTGATAAAATCTACGGCGAATGCCCCTATAAATCGCCAACCGATATGGGCGTTAATATGGCAGGGAAATGCATTATTGACGACGACGCCTGCAGAGAGGCGTCTAATCAGGAAATTATCAGACGCTATTTTTCTTCTCTTTGCGCAAGCGTTAATTCTCCTGCTGCAAAGGATGAGGTTTATAAACTCGAACTGCTTATGAATCAGGCAGGAATAACCGAAACCGACAGAAAATGCATTGTCCCGGCAAGGCAGGTTGAAGAAAGAACTCAGCAGCCTGCCGCCGCAATCGAGCTCAACAACGGCGAAATAATAACAGGAAAAACCTCGGAGCTGCTCGGCTGCTGCTCGGCAATGCTTCTCAACGCGCTAAAAAGCCTTGCAGGAATTGATGATGAAACCCTGCTCATTCTTCCCGAGGTTATCAAGCCGGTTCAGCAGCTTAAGGTCAACTATCTCGGCAACCATAATCCAAGACTGCATACAGACGAAATTCTTCTTGCTCTTTCCATTTCAGCCGCAACTGATAAAAACGCCGCTGCCGCAATGGCTCAGCTCAAAAATCTTAAAAACACCGAAATGCATTCAACCGTTATGCTCTCACCCGTTGATGAAAGCACTCTGAAAAAGCTCGGTGTGCGCATTACCTGCGACGCTAAAACGAAAAAGCAGAAGATAAAATAGTTATTAGTTGTTAGTTATTAGTTGTTAGTTGTTAGTAAAAAACAGGCGGTTTTGAAAAACCGCCTGTTTTGTTTTATTTATTCTATTCTATGGGTGATGCGTAGTAGCCGAAATGCTTTTCAACAAGAGGAGTAAAGCCGTCGCCGTTTCCGTATGCTTCGTCCTTAAGCTCCTTTATCGCCTCGTTGATTGAATCCTTCCATCCGCTGTTCTTTGCGCAGGCGAAAACATATTCAATCGTATCAAGCTCGTTTTCCATAACATAATAGTTCTTTGCTTCCTTTTCGGGCTTAAAGCTTAGCTCATCCGTTACAAGAATATCCGCGCTGCCCGAATCAAGAAGACCAAACGCCTCTTTTGCGGTTTTAACCTCGGTTACTGATTTGCAAACAGATGAAATTGCCGAATTTGCCTGAAATGCAGCTTTTGCGTTTTCGCTCAGCAGCGCAACCTTTGCTCCGCTGAAATCCTTAAAGGTTTTTCTCTCGCTGTTGTTCTTAACGACTGCGATTATTCTGTTTGTTATAATCGGCTCGGTGAAGGAATAATCCTCGTTGAAGGTTCCCCTGTTTTTGGAAACGCCCCCTAAAAGAAGAGAGGCGCTGTATTCCTTTCCCTTGGAATCAATAAATCCGCCGTCATCCTCAAGAACATATCCCTCTTCAACCTTTTCAAAGGTGAATTTCTTTAAATCTCCCTTAACATCGTCAAAGATTGCTGCGAAAAGTTCTGCGTCAAAACCGGTTGCCTTGCCTTTTTCGTCAACCACAAGGAAGGGCGCCGCCTCTTCGGTGTAACCGATAATAAGAGTTTCGTCGCTGTATTTTTCCTTTTTGTTTGATGAGCATGCCGTAAAAAGGCTTAAAATCAAAACCGTTGACAAAAGAATCGAAATTAGCTTTTTCATATATTTCACCTTCGTATTAATTATAAAACAATTCTATCTTATAACCATTTTAAAGTCAAGGAAAACAAAATAATTGACTTTGATTTGCAATAGTATTAAAATATTTGAAGTTAGTTTAAAAAAGAGGGTGAAGAAATGTTAACTCTTGATAAGGTGTATAAGGCTTCCCGTGTTCTCAGCGAGGTTGTTCGTGAAACAGATATGATTGCAGCGCCAAAGCTCAATCCTTCGGCTAATATCTATCTGAAAACGGAAAATCTTCAGGTTACGGGCTCTTTCAAAATCAGAGGCTCATACTATAAAATCAGCCAGCTTTCCGACGACGAAAAGAAAAACGGCGTTATTGCCTGTTCGGCAGGAAACCACGCCCAGGGCGTTGCGCTTGCTGCAACAAAAAGCGGAATAAGCTCTTTAATCTGCCTTCCCGAGGGCGCGCCGATAAGCAAGGTTGAGGCAACAAAGAAATACGGCGCCGAAATCTGTATGGTTAAAGGCGTTTACGACGACGCCTATAACAAAGCCCTTGAACTTCAGAAGGAAAGGGGCTGCGCGTTTATTCACCCCTTCAATGACCCCGATGTTATCGCAGGTCAGGGCACAATCGGACTGGAAATTCTGAATCAGCTTCCCGAAGCGGACATTGTTGTTGTTCCCGTTGGCGGCGGCGGACTCATTGCCGGAGTTGCGTTTGCAATCAAACAGCTTAAACCAAGCTGCAAGGTTTACGGCGTTCAGGCGAGCGGCGCTCCCTCAATGCAAAAGAGCCTTGACGACGGTCAGATTGAAACGCTACCGAAGGTTAACACCATTGCCGACGGTATTGCAGTTAAAACTCCCGGCAATTTAACATACGACCTCTGCAAGGAATATGTTGACGGAATTATAACCGTTTCGGATGACGAAATAGCACTTGCAATCCTAACCCTTCTTGAACAACAGAAGCTCATTTCCGAGGGTGCGGGCGCAGTTCCCGTTGCGGCGGTTATGAACGGAAAAATTCCCGATATGGAGGGCAAGACTGTTTGCTGTCTTGTTTCGGGGGGAAATATTGATGTTACCATTCTTTCAAGAGTTATTGAAAGAGGACTTAAAATGGGCGGAAGAACCGCTGATATAGTTATTGCTTTATCCGACAAGCCGGGTCAGCTCGCAGGAGTGAGCCGAATTATTGCAGAACAGGGAGCAAACGTTGTTTCGGTTAACTATGATTCAACCGACCTCGATATGAATATAACCGACTGCTATCTTAAAATCGGAGTTGAAACAAGAAACTTTGAGCATATCGCAGCAGTTAAAAACGCACTCACTGAGGCAGGATTTCAGGTCTGCTGAGAATTGAAACTGTACTATATGCAGGGCGTCTATTCGTTCGCCATGGGGACACACCTCTACACAAAACTAATAATAAATGTTCGGTAAGGGCGAGGAATGTCCCCGGGTTCGTATATAATAGCCGTGCGCAGCACCCTCAATTCATCATTCATCACTCATCATTCATCATTAAAAAGGAGATAACATTATGGAATACATTTCAACAAACAATGCGCCGAATGCAATCGGCCCCTATTCACAGGCAGTTAAGGCAAACGGCTTGCTTTTCACCTCGGGTCAGATAGCAATAAACCCGAAAACAAACACCGTTGAGGCAAAAACAATTGAAGAGCAGACAACTCAGGTTTGCGAAAACCTCAAAGCAGTTGTTGAGGCGGCAGGAAGCTCTATGGAAAGGGTTGTTAAAACCGTTTGCTTCCTTGCAGACATCAACGATTTCGCCGCATTCAACGAGATTTACGGCAAATACTTTGTTTCAAAACCTGCTCGCTCCTGCGTTGCGGTTAAGGATTTGCCAAAAGGCGTTCTTTGCGAGGTTGAATTAATCGCCGAAATATAAAAAGACCCGAGAGGGTCTTTTTTAATTGAGAATTGAAAACAGAGAATTCAGGGTCGCTGCGCTGCGCGAATTACGAATTACGAGTTACGAATTACGAATTTCGGGTCGCTGCGCTCCGATTATATTATCGGCGAATGATAAGCCTCACACCTTCCCCTTGAGGGGAAGGTGTCACGAAGTGACGGATGAGGTGTTTTGCCTCTTCCCATTAGTTGGACTGACCATATGTATATGTATGTGAAAAAATTATCAGACAGGGGACAGTCCCCTGTCTGATGTATCCTCAACTGATGTAAAAAGGTAACGTCTATTCGTCCGCCATGGGGACGCACCTCCTAACGCAATTCAAGGAAGAACGGTGCTTGGAGAGGAACGTCCCCGTGTGCTGTTGAGGGAACGACCAAATACAATCGGGTGCGGGTGTCCCGCCCGAAATTCCTCATTCCTCATTCCTAATTCCTAATTCGCGCAGCGCAGCGACTCGTAATTCGTAATTTTTCTGTTGCCTAAATATATAGATAATGCTATAATTAAAATGGAATATTTTATGGCGGTTAAAAACATATGAAAAACGAAAATATTAAGAATAACGATAATTTGATAATCGGCAGAAACGCCGTTTTAGAGCTTTTGAAAAGCGGAAGAGAAATTGAAAATGTTCTTGTTGCTAAGGGCGAAAAAGAAGGCTCAATCAACAGAATTCTTTCTCTTTGCAGGGAAAAAAGAATTGTTGTTAAAACTGTTGATAAAAGAAAACTTGATGCTCTTTGTGCAGGAGCTAATCATCAGGGCGTTGCCGCAAACGTTCCCTCCCACGAATATTCAAGCGTTGAGGATATTCTTGCGCTTGCCGAGGAAAGGGGCGAGGCGCCGTTTATAATTATGTGTGACGAAATTGAAGACAGCCATAATCTCGGCGCAATAATCAGAACCGCCGAAGCCTGCGGCGCCCACGGAATTATTATTCCTAAGAGGCGAAATGTCGGCCTTAACTTTGTTGTTGCAAAAACAAGCTGCGGCGCACTTGAATATATGAAGGTTGCAAGAGTTGGCAATCTTGCTCAAACCATTGAAGAGCTTAAACAGAAAAACATCTGGGTTTATGCTGCGGATATGGACGGTCAGCGCTGGGACAAAACCGATTTTTCGGGCGGCGTCTGCCTCGTTGTCGGAAGCGAGGGCAACGGCGTCGGCAGACTTATTAAGGAAAAATGCGACGTAACCGTCAGCCTGCCGATGCTCGGAAAGGTTAATTCGCTTAACGCATCGGTTGCGGCAGGAATAATTATGTATGAAATTGCAAGGCAGAGGCTTAAATAATTACGAATTACGAGTTACGGTTCGTTTGTGAGCGCTGCCAGTGGCAGATGAAGCGAACAAAAAGAACTGCCGAACGGTCAAAATTTGTCGGCGCTCCAAGCCGGTAACAAATTTTGGGAACCGTTGGTCGAGATTAC
>JAFUZY010000099.1 GCA_017476375.1 Eubacterium sp. | reverse complement strand
GTTTTTAACAACCTCAAGGGCAGCATAAAACATTCTTTCCCTGTATTCATAATACAAAATTTCAAATTTACTTTTCTCTTTTTCATCATCAATAAAGCTTAAATAAAGAAGCAGCAATTTTATTCTCCTGATATATACAACAACGAAAATCTTGTTTTCTAACATCTTTCTTTAATTTTATAAAAAATTTCGATATATGTCAAGAAACGGGAGGGCTTTGCCCTCCCGTCAGACTGTAGACAAAGGGCAAAACCGCGCAGGTGTTTTTTCAACACATATTTTGAAAGTTGAAAACTCGAAACGCTTCGTGTGCAGCGCACAAAAATATAAATATTAAAAGGGGCTGTATCAAGATAATATTATTATAAATACGGGTCTTATTATTACTGTCTGTATAAAATAAGTAGGGGCGGGTTTCCACACCCGCCCGAATCGAATACCATTTGTTATTTTGCGGAAGGGTCAGGAGACCCTCCCCTACATTTCTATTCATTTCTTCTTATTTTAAAAGCCTCGTTCTAAAAAGTCTGTCAGTATGACTCGTTATTAATACAGATTATAAATGCTTTTTGCTTTTTCTTTAACTGATTTTGCAAGCGACATAGGTTCAAGAACCTTGATTTTATTTCCGAAATTCATTATCCAGGAAACAAGCCCGTCTGAAACAGCGGCGTCAATCGTTGTTTTGAAATGGTTTGCATCAACGGCGGTAAGAGGTATTTTAGCGCCGAATCTATCCATTATTTCTTCTCTTATATCAAGGTCGCAAAGAAGCTCAACCTTTGCATTAACTCCTGTGAACATATTAAACATTTTTGAAGTATAGTCTGCAACATCAAATGTTCCCTTATAATCGCTAACCTCTTCGCAGGGTCTTGCTTTTTCATCGAGCATTTCGATTTTTCGCATACGGTCGAGCCTTAAATTCATAAGGTTATCATATTTTGCATTATTGCAGATGAGATAATAGTGATCGTCCTCCCAGATAAGCGCATAGGGCGAAACAGTGAAAGTTTTTTCGGTATATGACTTTCTGTTTTCTTTATCAATATTTCTTCTTTTATATTTGAACGAAACCTTTTGCTTTTTGATTATTGCCTCATTAAGAGAGTCTATAACATAATAGATTTCTTCATTATCGCATTTAGAGTCTGAATCGATATAAACCTGAGATACAAGCTCCTCAGCCTGATTTTTTGAAACGAGAGTTTCAAGCTTTTCAACAAGGCTTGCGGTTTTGTTCGGAGTAATAAATCCGGCAGAAGAAACAGCGTCGATAAGCAAGCGAACCTCGGGAAGCTCAAATTTTCTTGACGCAAGGAAAAAGCCTTTTTTCGGCGACGTTGCCTTAACTATATCGAACCCGATACTGTTTAAAACCGCAATGTCGGCATAAATTGATTTTCTTTCGCAGAAAAGACCGTCTTTCATTAAATAATCAATTAAATCAGTTGTTGAAAGAGGGTTGTTTTCGTCTGAATAATCCGAAAGATATTTATAAATCAAAAGTGTTTTTGTCTTTGAACTTGCCATATAATTTCACCTCCCTGAAATTATATCACAAGTCACTCAGCTTTTCAACTATATAACGAAACGCAGGCGCGCAATCCTCGCTTCCGCTTTTTCCGTTTTCACACATAACAACAATTGCATATTCAGGATTATCATACGGATAAACTCCGGCAAACCAGGTGTTGAGCAGCTCATAATTATTGATATACTGCCCTGTTTGAGCCGTTGCTGTTTTTCCTGCGGATTTATTATTCTTATCATTCGCATTTTTACCCGTTCCGTTTGAAACAACATATCGAAGAAACTCAATAAGCCTATCGCAGTTTTTCTTCTTGAAAACCTCCTGCTCTTTTTTATATTCAAAATTGCGGAAAGTTCCCTCTTTTGTTTCGTCGGAAAGAGCAAAGCGAAACTGATTTTTCTTACCACTGTTTCCGATAGTGCAAAGCGCATAACATATCTGAGCAGGCGTTGCGGTCAGCTTTCCCTGACCGAAACCGAAAAGCGCAAGCTCGCCCATTGAGCCAAGCTCTGCTTCGCTTGGTAAAACCGAGCTTTTAAACGACCAGTTGTTATACAGCTTGATTTCATCATCAAATCCGAGTTTTCTTGCAGTGTTTAGTATTTTGTCTTTTCCGAGTTTCAAAGCAAGGTTAACAAAATAACAATTACAGGAATTTGCAAGAGCTGCTTGCATACCCTGAAATGAGTGAACGTGATTTTTCTGGCAGGAATAAACCGTGTCGCCAACCTTTGTTTTGCCGTAGCAGGTATAATAATAATCAACATTGTTTTCAAGCGCGCAAAGGGCAACAATCGTTTTAAAAACCGACCCAACAGAATACTGCTCAAACGGCTTGTTAATATATGATGAATCGGGCTTCGTTACGCAGGCAAGAAGCGAGGAGGTTTTAACATCCATAATTATGGCGCAGCCCTCCCCGATGTTTTTTAAAGAATCATATGCGATTTGCTGAACTCCGGCATCAATTGTTGTTTTCAGTCCCTTATTTGCCGCTAATTCTTCTTCGTATATCTCGCCCTCCGAGCCCTGAAGCATCCTTCCGAGAGCGTCTGTGTTAAATCTTATTCTCTTTTCTGTGCAGGGTTTGAGATATTTTAGTAATCCCGATGAGGATGCGGAAATAAGCTGTTTTGCAGGATACTCGCTGTCATTTGCTTCATAAATCTGAATATATTTTGCATTGCCTGCTTTGCTGTCATCAATCTCTTTAACTATCGGATAGCCGTTTTTAAGCTCGTTTGTTATTTTATTAACGCTTTCGTTTGAAAAAAGATTGTGAAGGTCGGTTATAGTTTTTGTGTTGGGTTTTAAAATTGCCAAATACTTTGTTTTATTGTTCGTCATTTTATCCCCGTTTGAATAATATACAGTCGGATAAACGGTTTCAAGAGTTAAAGAATAGCTGTTGTATCCCTTTGAAACAGCATAATTATTGCTAAAAGTTATATATGCAATTCTTCCGGTTAACGAAGTTAGAATAACCGACAAAACAACGCAAAAACAAATGATTCTTTTTCTCATAACAAAACCCTCCCGTATATTATTTACGGAAGGGTTTTATTTTATTATTTTCTTTCAACTCTGAAAATTGCGTCGGGCGAAATATCGGCATTGCATTTAAATGAATAAATGTCGGTTGCCTTATTTGCAACGTCGGTAAATTCACCGTCGTTTTCATTAAACAGCTCTTCAACTTTAATCTGATAAGGCTTTTTATTCGGCTCAACAACCTCAAGCATATCGCCCTGATAAAATCTGTTTCTCTGAGCAACGGTTAGTCTTCCGTTTTCAAAGGATTTATAGAGCGCACAAACATCCCAGTTTCTTATATATCCGCCCGAATCAAGAACCTGACCGTTTTTAAGCTTTCCGAAATTAAAGCCTGTTGTGTATTCGCGGTGGCTCATTTTTTCCATTTCATCAAGTATCCACTGAGAAGGAACAAAATCAGCCCTCCTGCCCGTCTTAAGATATTCATCAAGAGCATTGCGATAGGCATATGTAACAATAGCGGTATAGTATTCGCTCTTTGCTCTTCCTTCGATTTTAAAAGAATCAATACCTGCCCTGTCAAGCTCGGGTATATGCTCTATCATACACAAATCACGGGAATTAAATATATATGTTCCGCTTTCATCCTGATTAACAGGAAAATATTCGCCGGGTCGTTTTTCTTCAACAAGTGAATATTTCCATCTGCAGGGTTGGGCGCAGTCGCCTCTGTTCGGGTCTCTTCCCGTCATATAGTCGGATAGTATGCATCTTCCGCTGAAAGACATACACATAGCTCCGTGAACAAAAACTTCTATTTCAAGGTTTGGATTTGTTTTATCCCTTATCTCCTTAATTTCATCAAGAGAAAGCTCTCTTGCGGTTACTATTCGCTTTGCGCCGAGTTCAAAGAGAGTGTTTGCGCTCTCGTAGTTTACGATTCCGACCTGAGTAGACATATGAATGTCAACATCCGGGGCATATTTCTTTGCCATTGTCATAACGCCCATATCGGCAATAATAAGCGCGTCAGCCTTTATTGAGGCAATGTATTTGAGATAATCGGGAAGATGGGGCAGCTCGTTGTTTCTTGGAAGAGTGTTGCAGGTTATATAAACCTTTTTATTCATTGAATGAGCAAGCTCAACCGCGTCTTTCAGCTTATCATAATCAAAATTAGATGGGTTTGTTCTCATTCCGAACATCTCTCCGCCGAGATAAACGGCGTCTGCTCCGAATTTTAAAGCAAGCTTCAATCTTTCAAAATCACCTGCCGGAGAAAGAAGCTCAAGTTTCTGATTTGCCATAGTTTGAAAACCTTTCTGAGGTAATGCTTAATACTGAAGATAGGGCGCATACTGCTGAACCTTTGATTTGAATTCCGAATATGTTTTTGCAGTATACATTTTGCCCTTTGTGTCATGGAAGAAGAACTTTGCGCTTGTATCGTTCGGATAAAGAGCCGCCTCAATCGCCTTCTGACCGGGGTTGCAGATAGGACCTGCAGGAAGACCAACAACTGTTGAGGAATTGTTTGTGTTGTAATATGTCAGATAGTATTCAGATGTGTGCGCAGAGGTTGAGGAAAGCGAAGGTGCAACCTTATTCGTAATGTAATCGCTCGTTGACTGGCATCCGAGAGTCGGGAAATTCGCCTTATCTTCAAGTCTGTTGTGAATAACGGCAGAGATTGTTTTCATCTGCTCGTCATTCGCCGCTTCCTTCTGGATTATTGAAGCTATTGTCATAATCTCGTAAACCGAAAGTCCAAGCTCCTTTGCGCGCTTTCTGTACTTATCGGTAAATTTATCATCGCCGTTTTTAAGGAATTTTTTAACTGCGGACGCAGGGTTTTCGTCGATATAAAACTCATAGGTATCGGGGAAAAGAAATCCTTCAAGCCTGTATGGAACTGCGTCGGTAGCCTTTAAATCACTTACAAGAGAGTAAGAAAAATCAGTTGACTGAATAACGGAAACAATCGCCTGCTTATCGCAAACATCGTTATCGCTTAGCTTTTTGATAATCTCGGGAACGGTGTAGCCCTCAGGGAAAGTCAGGGTTATTGTTTCGCCGGTTGTGTTTTCACCTTTAAGGGCGATAAGCATTCCTTCAAGACCCATTTTTCCGTTCAGGTAGTAAACTCCTGCGTCATAAGGACCGCCGAGAGATGACGATTTAATAACCTTATCGCGAAGCTTAACGAAGAATTTACAGAAATGCTTGCATTTAATCAATCCGCTGTCACTGAGTGCGTCGATTGCGTCGTCGCTCGTTTGAACCTCCTGAGTGAAGGAAACCGTCACCGAGGATTTTGTTTTTGTTATGGCAAGAATATCGTTCATACAGAATATTGCATAAACGGAAAGAATCATTGATGCAACAATAACAATTATGAAAAACATATAAGTTGAGCCAACTCCGCCGCTCTTTTTTGCTTTTGACTTAGTTTTCACCTGCGGCTTTGCTTTTTCTTTATTAATTGTATCTATTTCATTTGTGAAATAAATATCGTTATTATCATTTTTTCCGTTGTTAGCATTAAAAGCAAAATTATCCATTTTTTCCTCCGTTTTTACCTTTAATAACACTACTCTGAGTTATAATTATATCAACGCTTTTATCAAATTCATCCCTCGGAACTTCATCTGCCAATAATTCATCATAACAGAGTCCGATTGAAGCTGAGCTGTATCTGCTCAGAAATCTGTCGTAATATCCTCCGCCGTAGCCGAGACGATAGCCGGATTTATCAAACATAAGAGCAGGAACTATTATAACTGAATTTTCAAAGTTATCAAGTCTTTTACACTTATTTATATCGGGCTCTCTGATGCCGAAGGCTCCGATTTTAAGATTATCAACAGCGCCGATAATATAAAAATCCATATTGCCGTTTTTATCCCTGCAATAAGGAACGGCAACTCTTTTGCCTGATTTCAAGGCGTTTTTTATTATTTCATCTGTTTTGATTTCGTCATCAAGTGAAAGATAAATCAATATTGTTTTTGCGGTTTTATATTCATCAAGACCAAGCAGATTATTCTGAATTTGCATATCATTAAGCTTTTTGTTGGGAATAATCATTCTTTTGCGTCTTGCCGTTTTTCTCAGTTCATTTTTTATCTGCATTGAATTTGCTCTTTAATTCGCTGCGCTGCATCTTCGCCCCTGAGCTTTTTAACTATTTCAAGTCCGAACTCAATGCAAACGCCGGCACCCTTTGCGGTTATTATATTTCCGTCGCAAACAACAAAGTCTTTTGAAATCTCAGCCCCTTCAAGCGCTTCCTCAAATCCCGGAAAACAGATTGCATTTTTTTCGTTAAGAAGTCCTTTATGACCGAGAATTGACGGAGCAGCGCAGATTGCACAAACGGGAACGTTAATATTAACGGCGTTGTCAATCGCCTTCTGAACAACCTCGCTGTTTTCAAGATTTATTGTTCCCGGCATACCGCCCGGAAGAATAATCGCCTCAACATTGTAAAAATCAAATTCATTTTCAACAATATCGCAGGTAACCTGAACGCCGCACGAGGCTGTTACTGTTTTTGAACTTACTCCAACTGTTTTAACCTCAACTCCTGCTCTTTTCAGAACATCAAGCGGAGCGAGCGCCTCAATAATTTCAAATCCGTCTGCTAAAAATAAATAGACCATATTTTCACCAACCTAACATAACCAACGGTTTTTTAAGCTCGTATCCTTCAAAAAGATACTCAATTATTTCATCATTTTCATTAAATGTTAATTCTGAAATTTCAGCAGTTTTATCAAATCCTCGCTGACTGTAAAAATCAATAAGACTTTCGTTTGCGGGAATTAAACATAAAAACTCATTAAAATTTTTTCCTGCATAATCAATCAGACGGCTCATATATCCCCTGCCCTCATATTCCTTTAAGGTACAGGCAGCGTAAATATATTTGCCCTTCTTTTCCCCAACCCTGCAATCAACAAGGAAAAACATTGAAACTGCTTTTCCTTTTTCATAATATGCAAGGCATTTTCCGTTTTTAAGATTATCAATGAAAAAAGATATTTCCTCATCGCTGTCACCGAAAACAGATGACCAGAGAGAGATTATTTCTTCTTTGTTATCGCAAAACTTAATCATTATAAACCGCCACGCATTTTTCAAGAAGAATTTCAGGATGGTATGATTGCTTAGCTTTTCTTAAGCCTTCAAGACCTAAATCCTCTTCCCTGTTAACGTATTCAAACGAGGATAGGCAATTTTTAGTAAATTCCTGATTGATAATAGGATACGCTCCGTTAACGGAGGCAAAGGCTTTTTCAAAATGAGTAACAAAGCACCTGCCGTTCATCTGCGCTTCGCCGATACAGTATGCAACAACTCTTGAGCCCACTCTGATTAATCCGCCCTTGAAACCAAGTTCATCAAAATAGTTGAACGCCTTTTTAACAGCTTCAAATTCCTCGACAAAGTCCTCATCATCTTCACTCTCGTTCTCTTTGAGCCATTCCTCGTGCATATTAATGCAATCAGCAATATTATCCTTTGAAATATTCTCATATTGCCAGTCGGGATAGTTCTTTTTAAAATTGCTTATATGATTTCGTTTGCCGTGGTATTTCTTACCGTTGAGCGATTCCATTTTTGAAACTGAATATATGTAGTCGTTTATTCCGGAATCATAATTATAATTAAACTTTCCGAAAAACGCCTCCTGAAGCATAAGAAGATATCCCTCGGTAACTCCGTATATTCTCGGAATTGCGCCAAGAGATTTTGCGTCGTTAATAATCTCTTCAACCGCTTCACTGAAATTGCCCTCGCCGAGAGGAACAGAATATGCTATCTCAGGCGGATTTCCCCATCTGCAGATGAAAAAATTCTTATAATGGCAAATCTCAATTGAATATGAATCAACCCAACAGAAAACGTTTCCGAAGGTGTATTCGCAGTTCATTGAATTTGCGTGTAATAAACAGGAATCAACCCATTCCTTATCGGTTAGCTCGGGCCTTTTAAAGCTAAGCATTATTTAACTCCTCGTCAATAATTTCAACTATTTTTTTATGTATTTCGTCTATTGAAAGGGGGTTTTTGCCGTCAGAACACGAAACAACCTTCCATCCCTGCCTGTCGGCAGCATAGAGAGCCGAACTTCTGCACTTTTTAAGAAATTCAACATTTGCCTCGTGAACATCTTTCTTTTCTTCGTTGCCGTCGTAACGCTTGCTCATAAGCTTTTGAGAAATCTCAATCGGCATATCAAGATAAATAACAAGGTCGGGCTTGGGTATTCCGATTTTGTTGTACTCAAAATCCTCGCTCCAGCTTAGATATGAATCCCATTCATCTCTGTCAAGCTTTTCCATTTGATATATCGAATTCGAGGTTGCGTATCTGTCGGCAAGAATAAGCGTTCCGCTGTCGTAGTCGTTCTTCCATTTGAGTTTGAAGGATGCAAATCTGTCAACCGCATAGAAAGCGCCGGCAGCATAGGGGTTAACAGCATTTGCGTCGTTACCGAATTCTCCGCCGAGATACATATTAACAAGAGTGCTTGACTTCGACTCATAATCGGGAAGCTTAATCTTTTTAAAGTTTATTTTCCTGCCTGTTAAATAATCTTCAAGAAGGACTGTTTGCGTTGATTTTCCGCTTCCGTCAAGCCCTTCAATAATTATTAGTTTTCCCATTTCTTTTTTCTTTCCACTTTTTTCTTGTTTCCGTTTTCATCAACGATATAAGTGTTTTCAAGCTGACTTATAAGGTTTGCGCGAACGGAATTAACATAATCATTTCTTAAAATAGCCTGCTCAGCCTTTTCCTCTTCGGTTAAGCCTTCTTCAGTTTTTGATTTTCTCGCAAGCTCATTTATTCTTTTAAGTGTTTCTTCAGTTATCATCAGTCTAAAAAGTCCTTTAATTTTTTACTTCTGCTCGGGTGGCGGAG
>JAFUZY010000098.1 GCA_017476375.1 Eubacterium sp. | reverse complement strand
CTTTTAAGGTTGTTATTTCGCTTTCTAAGGAGTATTTTGACACTCCGGTTGATATTGATTTCAAAGTAAACGCCGAACTAAAAAATTCCTTGGAAAAGGTTATTCTAACCGGCGGAGTGTTTGGCTTTGCAATCAGTGATAACGGAACCTCACGCCTTATCAGAAGTTTAAACACATCTAAAAAACAAGGCGTTTTAGTTTCTTTAAGGGCGTTTTTATCAATGATATTTGTTGATAAAAAATATCTTTATCGGGTTTATAATTACAGCGACAGGCATCACTTTCTTCTTCCTCTTGCATTTTTTAACAGGTTATTTGACGCGGTATTTAAAAGAGGAAAATCAAATGCAAAAGCCATTTCAAATATTTTTAATAATAAAGAAACAGCAATAATGATAAACGATATTATCAACGAGCTTGAAATAGAAATGTAAAATAAAAGGATTTCCAAATTGGAAATCCTTTTTTCTTATGCAAAGAAATCATTTTTAAGTTTTTCAAGCATATCAGGAATATCTATTCCCTGAGGGCAATGTTGCTTACATTTATTGCATTTAATACATTCGCTTGCAGTAACGTCTATCTTTGAATATGCGCTTCTTGCTTCATCCTGAGTCATTTCAGAATTTTTAACCTTGTTATACAAAGCAAAAATACTGCTGATTTTAACGCTCTTAGGGCAGTCTGCACAGTAATCGCATCCCGTACAAGGAATAATATCCGTTTTATTAATAAGCGCAGCAGCGTTAAAACAAATATTAAGCTCGCTCTTAGAGAAAGGTTTAAAGTCAGTTAGGGTTGAAATATTATCGAGCATCTGCTCAGGTGCATTCATACCGCTGAGAATTGTTAAAACGTTATCGTAGCTCGCGTTAAATCGGATTGCAGTTGAAGCATAACTCTTTCCCGGGAAGGATTTATCAAGCAAATCCTTAACATTCTGCGGAGGGTCGGCAAGCTTTCCGCCGCGAACAGGCTCCATAATGATTGTCGGTATGCCTGCTTCTTTAAGGATTTCATATTGCTCGTCAGCCTTCTGATTTTTCCAATCAAGATAATTCATCTGAATCTGAGCAAAATCCCAGTTATAGCCTGCAACTATTTCTTTTAAATCGTCAATTGAGCCATGAAAGGAAAATCCGATATACTTGATTTTTCCTTCTTTTCTTTTTTGCTCAACAAATTCAACTGCGCCGAATTTAAGGCATTTTTTCCAGTTGCCGCCGTCAAGAGCGTGAAGAAGATAAAAATCAAAATAATCATGGCCCGTTCTTTCAAGCTGCTTTTTAAAAACCTTTTCCATATCGCTCTTTTTAGGACAGAGCCATATGGGAAGCTTGTCGGCAAGATAATATGTATCTCTCGGATATTTCTTGAGTGCGGTTCCGATAAACTTTTCACTTTTACCTGCATGATACATATATGCTGTATCAAAATAGTTAACGCCGTTTTGATATGCAAGGTCAACAAGCTCGCAACCCTTTTCATAGTCAATTAACGGGTTAGCTTCTCTCTTGAAAGCTGTTTTACAGGGAAGGCGCATAGTTCCGAGTCCGAGGCGGGACACCTCAATATCTTTAAATTTAACTCTGTCTATCATAATTCTATTCCTTTGTCCAGGTTACTCCGTTTGGTGTATCTTTAAGTATAATTCCTCTTGCTTTTAAATCATCCCTGATTTTATCAGCAGTTGCCCAATCCTTATTCTTGCGGGCTTCCTGACGCTGCTCAATCAGTTTTTCAATTTCGCTGTCAAGGTCGTTGCTCTTTCTGTTATAAAGAATTCCGAGAACGCCGCAGAGTTCATCAAATATAACCCCTGCCCTTTCGCAAACCTTCTTTGAAACCTCTTTATCAAGAATTTTAGTGTTAATATCCTTAACAAGTTCAAAAATCGCTGCAAGTCCGTCTGCAGTGTTAAGGTCATCATCCATTGCAGTTATAAACTGTTCTTTCCTTGAATCAATCAGCTTTAATAATTCTTCATCGTCGGCTATATCGCTTTTTGCATTTTTTATTGCAAAATCAAGAGATTCACGGCAGGTGTATAGTCTTTCAAGCGCTGATTTGCACTGTTCAATTATTTCAAGTGAATAGTTAATCGGTGAGCGATAGTGGGAAGATATAAGGAAGTATCTTATAACCTCATATCCGTAAACATCGGCTATTTCGCGAACAGTCTTAAAATTGCCGAGGGATTTGCTCATTTTAACATTATCAACATTAATATATCCGTTGTGCATCCAGTATCTTGCAAACTCACAACCGTTTGCAGCCTCACTCTGAGCAATTTCATTTTCATGATGAGGAAAAATAAGGTCCTGACCGCCGCAGTGAATATCAATGCTCTTGCCAAGATATTTTCTGTTCATTGCGCTGCATTCAATATGCCATCCGGGTCTGCCCTTTCCCCAGGGGGATTCCCAGAAGGGCTCGCCTTCTTTCGCAGCCTTCCAAAGAGCAAAATCAAGCGGATTTTCCTTAAGCTCACCAACAGCAATTCTTGCACCGCTCTGGAGGTCGTCTATGGGCTGATGGGAAAGCTTACCGTAGTCTTTAAATTTTAGAGCTCTGTAATAAACATCACCGTTAGACTCATAGGCATATCCTTTTTCAATAAGGGTTTTAATAATATCTATTATTTCGGGAATATTTTCTGTTGCCTTCGGATGATGGGTTGCGTCCTTGAAATTAAGCCCGTGAGCGTCGGTCCAGAATTCTTTGATATATTTTTCCGATACTTCACTGAAACTTAAGCCCTCTTCGTTTGCTCTTCTGATTATCTTATCGTCAACATCAGTGAAATTCTGAACAAAATTAGCATTATAGCCCCTATATTCAAGATACTTTCTCAAAACATCAAAAACACAGAGCGGTCTTGCGTTTCCGATATGAATATAGTTATAAACAGTTGGCCCGCAGGCGTAAATCTTAACCTCTTTTTCATCAAGCGGAACAAACTCTTCCTTTGTTCGTGTTAATGTGTTAAAAACTCTCATTTTTGATTTTCCTCCAATTTTTCTATTCTTTTGCTTAGCTCATCAATCAGAATTGTGTTATCCCGTATCGCATTCATAACAGGGTCAGGAAGATTAATCTGATCAAGATCATCAATCCTTTCGCCGTCTATTTTGACAATTCTTCCGGGCACACCGACAACGGTGCTGTTTGGTTCAACATCTTTAATAACAACTGCGCCTGATGCAACCTTAACATTGTTTCCTATGTTGATAGGTCCCAAAATCTTAGCGCCTGCACCGATAAGAACACCGTTTCCGATGGTTGGATGGCGCTTGCCGCAATCCTTTCCCGTTCCGCCGAGTGTGACTCCCTGATATATAATACAGTCATTTCCGATTTCGGTTGTTTCTCCTATAACAATTCCCGTTCCGTGGTCAATACAGACTCTTCTGCCGATTTTAGCTCCCGGGTGAATTTCAATTCCTGTTTTGTGCGCACTTCTTTGGCTGACAGCCCTCGCAAGAAATCTCATATTATGGCGATACAGCCAATTTGCTTTTCTATGACTTCTTAAAGCCTTGAAGCCAGGATAAAGCAAAATAATTTCAAGCGCATTAGAGGCAGCAGGATCATGCTCTATAAAACTTTTAACATCCTCTTTGTAATCTGAAAAATAGCTCAT
>JAFUZY010000097.1 GCA_017476375.1 Eubacterium sp. | reverse complement strand
TGGTGATGCTCTTCATGTTCATCGTCGTGGTCATGATGGTGATGATGTTCTTCGTGTTCATCGTCGTGGTCGTGATGATGCTCATGCTCGTCATGGTGGTCGTGATGGTGCTCTTGCTCTTCATGGTGAGTTTCAGAGTTTTCACCTTCGCGCTCCATTGCCTGAATCCAGCCTGCGCTTTCAAGTATTTTTTCATAATCAAAATTATTTGTTGAAAGAATTTCAGAAACATCAACCTTGCCGAAGGTTGTTTCAATTATTTTTGCCGTCGGCTGAAGAGCTTTTATAACCTCTAAAACATCTGCCTTTTCTTTATCTGTAACCTCATCAATCTTGTTGAGTACAATTGTTGTGCAGTATTCAATCTGCTGAATTAAGAGGTTTTCAATATCCTCTTCATCAAGGTTTTCTTTAAGAAGGTCTGAACCCGAACCGAATTCATCAGCCATTCGTTTAGCGTCAACAACGGTTGTTATGCTGTCGAGATAAGCAACCCCCGGTAGCTTAACGGATTTATCTGTTCCGTCAAGCATACAGATTGAGCCCGCAATCGGACCCGGTTCACAGATTCCCGACGCCTCGATGAGAATATAGTCAAATCTCTTTGATTTTGCAAGGTCGATAATCTGGTTCATAAGGTCAACCTTGAGCGTGCAGCAAATACATCCGTTGGAAAGGGGAACAAGGTCGCCGTCCTTCTGGGTAACATTTCCGCCCTTTGCAATAAGCGAAGCGTCGATATTAACCTCACCGATATCGTTGACAATAACTGCAACCTTATAGCCATCCTGATTTGCAAGAACATGGTTTAAAACAGTTGTTTTTCCTGCGCCGAGATACCCCGTTAAAAGTGAAACGGGAATAAGATTTTTTTTGTTTAACATTTAAACATCCTCCTGTGTTATACTATTTGTAATACTAAATTATACAGCTCTGTCATTGGGGACAGTCCCCAATGACAGAAGTTCGGGGCTGGTGATGTATCGGCATTCGCCTTCCCCGAGGCTTTCGTCAAGGGGAAGGGCGCCGATTTTTATTCTTTTAAGTTCCAAAACCTCTATTTTATGCTTTTTAAACATTCTTTTTATCTGATGATAGATACCCTGCCTTATAACAACCCTTGCAAGTGTTTTTTCTTCATTTTCGGCACTTAGTGTTGCAGGAAGAAGTTTTTCTTCTCCAAGCATCATTCCACCCTCAAAATCCATTATAACGCTTTTGTCAAGAGGCTTGTCCAGCAGGGCAAGATAAGTTTTGGGAACATGCTTTTTCGGGCTCAAAATATCGTGCGCAAATTCACCGTCATTTGTTATCAAAACAAATCCCGTTGTATCCTTATCAAGTCTTCCTGCAGGGAAAAGGTTTTTGATTTTCATATCCTTTGGAAGAATATCAACAACCGTTTTTTCCTTTTCGCCCTCGCTTGCACAGATAACGCCCTTTGGCTTATTCATCATAATATAAACAAATTTATTTGATGAAATTTCCCTGCCTGAAACGGTTATTCTATCGTTATCAGTGCATTTATAATCGGGTGATTTAGCAGGAGAGGCGTTAACAAAAACTTCTCCGCTTTTAATAAGCTGTTTCGCTGCGCTTCTTGTTATATTCAGTTTATCTGCAATTAATTTATCAAGTCGCTGCATCGTTTTTTTCAAGCCCTTTCAGAAAGCCGTTTTCAGCCGAGGGATTGCATAAATCCGCGCCGATTAAAACACCGTTTGAAACAATCAAATCGGCAATGATTTCTTCTCCCCCTGATTCATAGTTTGAAATATTATATGTATACAGTGTTGCAGGCTTACCCTTATAGCTCTCAAGGTTAAAACCCTGCTTTTTCAAAACGGAATTATAGTTTTCATAAACCTCGTTAAAGGTTTTGGGAATTGTTATTTCCTTTTCGCTTTCTGCGCTGAATTCCCATCCGAGCGAGGAAAGATAATTTGCTCTTTCCTCCGCGGTTTTGCAGCTCACGGAAGCAGCTTTTGCCTGCTCAGCCTTTGAAGAATGGTTTGAAACGAAGGTCAGAATTATAACTATTATTCCCGTTATTGCGAGAATTGCTCCGAAGATTGTTTTTGGCTTTGCTTTGAATGTTAAAACACGCATATTATCACCTTAGTTGAGTTTGGGGATTGAAGAGTGGAGAGTGGAGTTTCGGGTGCTGCGCACGGCGATTATAGTTCGTCACTCACACTATGCACTACTATATATATGCGGTTTTAAATCGGTTTATGAAACAAGCTCCTGTAAAATTCTGTTTGCAATCGGACCTGCGGTTCTGCTTCCGGAATTTCCGTTTTCAACAACAACAACAAACGCATATGGATTGCTTTCATCATCCATAAATCCCGTAAACCAGGCTATATTATGGTTTTCGTTGCTGTCTATTTGCGCGGTTCCGCTCTTTGCGCAGAGGCTCAGCCCTTTATAATTTGAATCGCCGTATTGCTCTTCAACATTATATCTCATCATACTCTTGATTTGCGAAGCGGTTTCGCTGCTCATAAGAGTTGTTTTATTGGTTGGAAGGGTTATGTTGAGCGCTCTGCCTGCCTGATTTGCAAAGTCGTCAACTATATTAAAGGAAACTGCGTTTCCGTCGTTTGCAATCGCACTGACTATTCTGAGCATTGTAATCGGGGCAATTCTTGTTTCGCCCTGACCTATACCCGTCCATCCCAGAAGGTCGTCGGCAGCGTTTTTGAGTTCAAATTTACCGCCGAAGGAATCAATGGCTCCGCTGATAGTTATTTTTGATCCTATTCCAAGCTCCTTTGCGGTTTGGTTCAGCTTTTCCTCGCCAAGCTCAATTGCAATCTGAGCAAAGGTTGAGTTACAGCTTTTTGCAAGCGCGTTTTTGAAATTAATGCTGCCGCCGTGGTTTGCATTACACTTGATTTCAACGCCCTTTTCAGGCTGATATGCGCCGTTGCACTTCCAAGTGCGCTCATAAATATCGGGAATATTTTCAATTGCGCAGATTGCCGTAACAAGCTTGAAAGTAGAGCCCGGAACATAGTGCGCCGAAAGAAGGCGGTTGATATAAACGCCCTCGTATTCCTCGCTTGTGTCAAGGTTATCGGGAACATGGTTAACATCAAATGAGGGCGAGGAAACCGAACATACAATATCTCCTGTTTTATAGTTAACAATTCCGATTGTTCCTTTTCTTCCGTCAAGCGCTCTGTATGCGGCGTTGCATATATCGCTGTCAATAGTCAGCTTCATATCGTTTCCGCGACCGTATCTTTCGATATTATAAACGCCGAACATAATATTATATCCCGTCAGCTTTGAATCAAAGGCTGACTGAACACCTGTTGAAATAAAGTTTTTCGGGTCGCCGACAACATGAAGGGTTGATTTCCTTGTTGTTTTATTATCCGAATATTCTCGCTCGCCCTCAACGGTTTGAGCAAGAATTTTATCATTTGCATCATAGATGGTGCCTGCGCCGATAAGCTCGCCGTTTGAATATAAATGACGGTTATATCTCTTCATTGCCCATTCATCGCCGTTAGTGACGAAGGAAACCGTTAAGAAAACGATTCCCGCAACAAAGAGCGCAGAAAGAATCCAGAGAAAAATTCCTCTTTTTGTTATCATTTTCATTTCTTCTTTGCACCTCCCAGATAGTTATAGGTGCGAACATCGGCTGCCTTGATGAAGCCGAGTACTGCCCAGCAGCTTATCATTGATGTTCCTCCGAGTGAAACAAACGGAATCGTTACGCCCGTTAAGGGAAGAATATCGGTTATTCCGAAAACATTGAGAGCGCACTGGAAAAGAAGCATACCTGCTCCGGCAACAGCGGCAATCGAATAAAAGGTTGAGCGCGAGGCGATTGAATTAACAAGCGCTGAAACCGCTATGCAAACAAATGAGAGAACAAGCATTATTCCGAAAATGAAACCCCACTCCTCGCAGATAACGCCGAAAATACTATCGGAAACGGGGGCATAGACATAGCGAACATATCCGTTGCCTATACCTACTCCGAAAAGACCGCCGCTTGCAATGCCGACAAGAACTCGTGTTTGCTGAAGCCCCTGGTCATAGGGAAATTCCCAAACATGGCGGTAAACCGCAAATCTTCTCATAACATATGATTTATATTTTAAAACAATTGCACCGCCCATAACCGCAGAGGTTATTGCAAGAATAATTGTTTTTATATCTCCCGAATTCATAAATGCGATAATCAGGAAGGTAACAAAGAAAATAAGCGCCGTTCCGAAATCTTTTATAATAATAAGCGAGCCGACGCAGGCGAGCGAAAATCCGATAAACGCAAAAATGTTTTTTGAGGTTTGGATTTTTTCAAGCGTAGCCGCACCAACAAAGATAAACGCAACCTTAACAAGCTCCGAGGGCTGAAAGGTTACTCCGCCTATTGTTATCCAGTTTCTTGCGCCGTTTGTTGCCCTTGCAATAACTATGTTAACAGCGAGCAAAAGAAGCGCAGCCGCTGCAGCAGGCAGGCGCAGTTTCATACACAAATCAACATTTCCGAGAAGAAAAACAACAAATATGAAAACTATCAGTCCTGCAAGAACCATAAAATACTGCTTGAATGCCGATTCGGGAATAACGCTTCCGATTGTTACAAGACCCACTCCCGAAAGGAAAAAGGCTATAAGTTCAAGCTCAAAATTTCTTCTGTGGAAAAAAGTATAAAAAACTATTAAATAAACCCATTCGGTTGCAACAAGACAGAGCAGGGCGATTATTGCCTTGCTTTCAAATTTATCGCCGCAGGAGGCGGCAATAAAACCTGTTATAATCTGAAAAGCCGATAAAACAAAGAGGATGAGAAAATTGTTTATAGGCTTAATTTTCGGTGACTTTTTGCTTTTAGCCATAATCAACTATCCTTTCTTTATTTATCGTAGAAGATATAAACCTTGTCGCCGAAGGTCAGCATATCTTCATCAAAAATAAGCTGCGGCTGGTTTATATATCTTCCGTTGAGCTTTGTTCCGTTGTGGGAATCAAGGTCGCTGAGCGCCCAGCCCTTGCTCGTTTTATGAATTCTCGCATGGCGGGAGCTGACGGTTTCGGAATTTATCCTTATGTCGCAGTCTGCGCCCCTTCCTACGAGTATATCCTGCTTTTTGATATATGTCGGTCGCTTTGTGTTTATATCAACAAGAACGGCATATGCAACATTTGACGCCGGCGTACTCTGACGGGCAGCCTGGCGAATCTGCCTTTTGCTCTTTGGAGACAGAGCCTCGTCACATTCAAATTTAAGGTCAATAGTTCCGATTGTTATAATATCACCGTTTTCGATGATTGCCCTTTTATCAATCTTTTTACCGTTAACAAGAACGCCCGTTGTTCTTGCCGAGGTATCGAAAACAACCCAGTCCTTGCGCCTTTTTGCAATAACTGCATGAAAACGGCTGACTGCCGGAAGCGGTAAAACAATATCGTTTGATTTAACCTTTCCGATTGAGGTTTCCCAGTGGGTTATATCGTTAATTGAGCCGTCGTTCTGGTCAACAAGCCTTGCAAGTCGGTGAACACGCGGTCTGTTTCTGAAAAGTGAAATAATGCAGGTCAACAAAATGAATGCTGCAGCAATCGGCGCAACATATCTCATCAGAGAAATAACATATTCCATATACGCCCTCCGTTAATTTATTTAAGATTAATTATAATATAACTAAAAAAAATAAAAAGTCAAGAGTATTGAATTTAATAAAAGTTTAATATATACTAAATATAATCATATTGAAAATCCGCAATCCCCTCATCCGTCAGCCTTACGGCTGTCACCTTCCCCCAAGGGAGGAAGGCTTGATAGGTTTGTATGATTAAAAGGAGTAAAGCTATGGCAGTTGAAAAATCAGTATTCGGTAATTTTGATGAAAAAACAAAGATTTATTTGTATAAAATAACAAATAAAAGCGGTGCGTCCGTAACTCTTCAGACCCTCGGCGCAGGTATTCAGGCAATCTGCGTTCCCGATAAAAACGGAAAGCTTGAGGACGTTGTTCTCGGTTTCGATAAGGTTGAAGATTATCTTAACCCGACCTGCGGTTATCAGGGCTTTGTTGTCGGCAGATGGGCTAACCGCATTCGCGACGGAAAATTCACTTTCAACGGCAGGGAGTTTAACACAACAAAGAATCAGAAAAGCTGGACCCTGCACGGCGGCGGAACCTTCAGCTTCAACCCTTGGGACGTTGAAGAAACAGGCGAAAACTATGTTGTTTTCAAGCGTTTTTCACCCGACGGGGAAGACGGCTTCGGCGGCAATTTCACAATGAGGGTTAAATACACCTTCACTGAGGAGAACACTCTTCGCATTGAGTATTTTGTTCTCTGTGATGAAGATACTGTTGCAAACCCGACCAACCATGTTTATTTCAATCTTTCTGCAGACCCCGACAAAACGGTTGAAGGACATCTGCTCAGAATTGATGCGGATAAGTTCACCCAGTCAGACGACGACCAGCTGATGACCGGCGAGCTTGCAGACGTTCGGGGAACAATGCTTGATTTTACCTACCTTCATAAGATTGGCGAAAAGATAGACGAGCCCTTCCCGGCAGTTATCCCCGGCATAGGATATGACAACAACTACTGCCTTAACAAGGGCGACAATGTTTTCGGCTTCGCCGCTGAGCTTGTTGATGAGGAAAGCGGAAGAAAGCTCGAGGTTTACACGGACCTTCCGGGCGTTCAGCTCTACACTGGCGGCTGGATGGGCAAGGATAACACGGCAGGAAAGGCAAACGGCGCTGTTAAATATCGCCGCGGTGCAGCTCTTGAAACCCAGTTCTATCCCGATTCGGTAAATATTAGCGAATTTCCGATGAGAAGCGTTAAGGCAAACGAAGAATTTAAAACTGTTACGGAGTTCAGGTTTACAACACTATGAATAAAAAAGATTTCTCAAAACACATTGAGCTGAAAAACATTAAAATAACCGACCCGTTCTGGAGCAAAATTCTTGAGCTTGTTCGCACGGAGGTTATTCCCTATCAGTATGAGGCGTTTCATGATAATATCGAGGGCGCCGAAAAAAGCTACTGTATTGAAAATTTCAAAAAGGCGGCAATTGCCGCAAAGGAGATACGAGAAGGGAAGAAACGCCCGATTTATCCGATTGATAAATGGCAGTATACCGACGAAAATTCGGATAAAAACGCTTTCCACGGATTTGTTTTTCAGGACAGCGATTTTTATAAATGGATTGAGGCGGTTGGTTTTTCGCTTTCAAATCATCCGGATGAAGAGCTTCGGAAAAAGGCTGATGAAATTATTGATTTAATCTGCGCCGCTCAGCTTGAAAACGGCTATCTCAACACCTGCTACATAATAAACAATCCCGAAGCCGCATTTTCAAACATAAGGGACTACCACGAGCTTTACTGCTTTGGACATATGGTTGAGGGCGCAATCAGCTACTATAATGCAACCGGCAACAGAAAGCTTCTTGACGCTGCCTGCAGGTATGCTGATTTAATCTGCAAAACCTTTAACAAAGATAATAAAAAAGGTTATCCCGGACACGAGATAATCGAGATGGCTCTTGTTAAGCTATATGAGATAACGGGCGAAAAGCGCTATCTTGATGAGGCAAAATACTTTGTTGATGAAAGAGGTAATCGCCCTTACTATTTCGATATTGAAAGAGGAAGGGCAACAACAAAAGAGGATTATTTCTATTATCAGGCGCACCGCCCCGTAAGACAGCAGAGGGAGGCGGTCGGTCACGCAGTGCGCGGAGTTTATCTTTATAGCGGAATGGCAGATATTGCAAAGATATTCGGCGATGAAGAGCTTTATTCCGCCTGCGAAAGCCTTTTTGATAATATTGAAAATAAGAAGCTTTATATCACGGGCGGTATCGGCGCAACGGTTGACGGCGAAGCGTTTTCGTTTAACTATGATTTGCCCAACGACCAGGCTTATGCCGAAACCTGCGCATCAATCGGGCTTGTTTTCTTTGCAAGAAGAATGGCTGAAATACATCCCGATTCGCGTTATCACAATGTTGCGGAACGAGCCCTTTTTAACAACATTCTTTCGGGTATGGCAGAGGACGGAAAATCGTTTTTCTATTCAAATCTGCTTGAGGTAGACCCCGAAGCCTGCAAAAAGGATTCAAGAAAACACTATGTAAGCACGGTAAGGCAAAAATGGTTTGGGTGCGCATGCTGTCCGCCGAACCTTGCAAGAATTATTTCCTCTCTCGGCGAATACTGCGTTTCTCAGAATGACGAAACCGTTTTTATTCATCAGTATGTAGGCTCGAAGATTAAAGCGGACAATGCCGATATCGAAATCATATCCGACTATGCGGAAAACGGAAGGGTCAGCATAAGCGTAAATCCCAAAAAGCCGATTAAGCTTGCGCTTCGCATACCCGAGTGGAGCGAGGGCTTCAGTGTTTCGCAGCCATATGAAATAAAAGACGGCTATGCGTATATTGAAATAAGCGAAAAAACAGAAATAAAACTTGATTTCAAACCAAAGGCACGGCTTGTTAAATGCTCAAACCGAGTACGCGAAAACGTCGGCAAGGCAGCCGTTTCAAGAGGACCCTTTGTTTACTGTATTGAAGAGGTTGATAACGGAAACAACCTTCAGATGATAAGAGTAAAAAATGACTCTGTGTTTGTTAAGGACGGCGAAGAGATTATTGCAGACGGCTTCCGTGAAAAAGAGGATTCCTCGCTTTACAGCACGCTAAAAGAAATTGAAGAAACCCCCTGCAAAATCAGATTTATTCCGTACTACCGATGGGCAAACCGCGGTGAAAACGAAATGACGGTATATGTCAGAATATAATATTCAGGTGAAAATATGAGCTATAACCCACCTTTTGAAGTGAATAATGAAATCAGTTTTCTTGCCACGCAAATAACAGGGCTATCCGAAAGAGTATCTGATTCTTCAAATTTGAGCAAAAATCCAAGGTTGCGAAGAAAAAACAGAATAAAAACCATTCATGGTTCACTTGCTATTGAGAATAATTCTCTTTCAGTTGAACAGGTAACTGCCGTTCTGGACGGAAAAGCAGTTTTAGCTCCGCCCAAGGATATTGAGGAGGTTAAAAATGCCTTTGAAATATATGAGCTGCTCGATACTCTCAATCCGGGCAGCGAGGCTGATTTATTAAAATCCCACCGGGTTCTTATGCGCGGTCTTGTGGATGAAGCCGGGGAGTACAGAACCAAGCCCGTTGGAGTTGTTGACAGTGGCAGCGGCGAGATAATCCATTTCGGAGCTCTGCCGAGCGTTGTTCCGAAGCTTATGGAGGAATTGCTGGAATGGATAAACGAAAGCGATTTACATCCATTGATTAAATCCTGTGTTTTCCATTATGAATTTGAGGTGATTCATCCGTTTCTTGACGGAAACGGAAGAATGGGAAGGCTTTGGCACACCTTGATTTTATCAAAATGGAACCCGATTTTTGCATATATACCGGTTGAATCTCTGGTATTTAAAAATCAGGAGGAATATTATAGGGTTATAAGCCTTTGCGACGATAAGGCAAATTCAACCGAATTTATTGTCTTTATGCTAAAGCTCATCAAACAGGCACTTGAAGAAATACTGACTGCATTATAAATTACGAACTAAAAAAGGTTGGCAACTTGCCAACCTTTTTTGTTATTAGTTATTCTCTTGTGCTTTGAGCTTTGCCTCTTCCTCTTCTTCAAGCTTTCTGTATGCAACCTTTCCGACGAGGGTTTTCGGAAGCTCGGTTCGGAATTCAATCTCTCTGGGCATTGCGTATTTTGAAATGTTCTTTCTGCAATGCTCAAGGATTTCTTCCTTAATCTTATCGCTCGGTTCAACGCCGGGGCGAAGAACAACGAATGCCTTAACCTTATGCATCTTGTAAGGGTCGGGAATTCCGATTGCGCAGGAAAGAAGAACATCGGGGTGAGCGTCAATTGTGTTTTCAACCTGAGAAGGATAAACGTTGAAGCCTGAGACGATTATGAGTCTCTTAAGTCTTTGTTTATAGTAAACGAAGCCGTCCTCGTCCATTGTTCCGAGGTCGCCTGTGTGAAGCCAGACATTGCCGTCGGCATGGGTTCTGAGTGTTGAAGCGGTTTCAGCCTTATTCTTAAGGTAGCCCTTCATAACGGTTGGTCCGCAAATGCAGATTTCGCCCTCTGTTCCGTATGGAACCTCTGTGTCCGTTGAGGGGTCAACTATCTGATAGAAAACGTCGGGGAACGGAATACCGATACTGCCCTCACGGAAGAAATCATAAGGAGTAAGACAGGAGGCTGTAACACATTCCGTTGTTCCGTAGCCTTCTCGAATCTGAATCTTTGCGTTATGGTCCTTAAGGAAGGCGTCAACCTTCTTTTTAAGCTCAACCGAAAGTGAGTCGCCGCCGCAGAAAACACCCTTAAGGAAGGAAAGGTCTGCGCCTTCAAATCCATCTGAACGAAGGAGCGCTTCATAAAGAGTCGGAACTCCGACGATAACATTTGGCTTATATTTTAAAACATCTCTTGCGTATGTTTTGATTGTAAACTGAGGAATAAGAATACAGGTTGCGGCGCAAACTAATGCGGTGTGGATTCCGACGCCGAGTCCGAAGCCGTGGAAAAGAGGCATAACGGAAAACATCTTAAGACCTTCCATTGTAAAGCCTGCCGAACCCGAAACCTGATAGCCGAGAGCGTTCATATTGAGGTTTGTAAGCTCAATTCCCTTTGAAGTTCCCGTTGTTCCGCCACTGAAAAGAATAACTGCGGTGTCATCCTTGGAAGGATATGTATCGGGGAGCTCTTTAACTGCTCTTCCGCCCTTGATGAAATCGCTCCACGAGATAACGTTTTTATTGTCCTGAGGAAGCGGAGCGGGTTTATCCTTAACAGTTAAGGGATAGAGAAGATTAAGCGGGAAGGGAAGCTCATCCTTGATTCTTGCAACGATGACCTTAACGGGATAATCAACATCCTTCAGCGCCTCAAGAACCTTTTCATAAAACATATCAAGAACAAGGATTGCCTTGCTTTCCGAATGGCTGACATAAAAGGCAATTTCGCCTGCAGCGGAAAGCGGGTGAATCATTGCGGGAACTGCACTGATTCTGTTGAGAGCATAAAATGCGTCAATGCCCTGGGGAGCATTCGGCATACAAATTGTTACTCTGTCGCCCTTTTCAATTCCGATTGCCTTAAACGCCTTTGCAACATTATCAATTTTCTTGAAGAACTCGGGATATTTTGTTCCCTTGCCCTGAAACTCATAGGCGTTGCCGTAGCCGTTGTTATAAAGGTGGTTGTCATAGGCGTATTTAACAGCCTCATACATCGAACCCTGAGGATATTCGATTGTTTCAGGAATATCTCCGTAAAATTTTGTCCACGGAGCATTTGGTTTACTCATATGCGTTCCTCCTGTTGGCACAATGCCTTTATTTTCATATTATTATAGCTTGAAAAGCCGAAAAAACAAACGATTGTCTAATAAATTTATACTTATTTTATATTTCGTTGCTCAAAAATTTATAAAATAATGTTGATTTATTTCTTTAATGTGGTAATATATAGGAAATAAAACGAAAGGTATTTTTATGAGCTACAAAATAAAAAAAGACCCGGTAAATCAAATACCCAAGGTTCAGCTTGTTTTCTGGATTATCGTAAGGCTTGCAATGATAATCTGCGCCTGCTATTCGTTTATCAAGGGCGGTCACGATAATATTGTTATGGGCTGGGAGAGCGTTTTTTGCTTTATCTTCACTCATTTATGGGATTTATTCCAGATTCTCGGAAACGGCAGTTTTATTGAAGAGGTTCCGCCGCTGAGCCAGACAAGCCTTAATCTTATTATATTCATAGGAATTGTTTTCGGGTCCTATCTCGGATTTTTCGATAAATTTATGTGGTTTGATGAGTTTATGCATATTCTCTCGGGCTTCATAAGCGCAGTTTTTGCATATGACTTTGCAGTGATAATTCAGCGAAAAAAAGGGCAGTGCGCGGTTACTCTTGCCGCAATTTTCAGCCTTATGTTTGCTATGACTATTGCAGTCGGCTGGGAGTTTTATGAGTTTTTAATGGATACCCTCCACGGAACAAATCTTCAGCTTGCTAATCCCGGAGAAGAAACCGCAATGTTTGACCTTGCAAAATACCACAACGAATACGGTTATCTCGGACTGTTCGATACAATGACCGATATGATGATGAACACTGTCGGCGGCATTATCGGAATGATATTTATGATAATCTATCGCAAAAAGAAGCGCAGCTGAGCCGCGCTTCTTTTTTGTAAATAGTGATTTGTCGAGGGCTTTGCCCTCGCAAATCACTATTTAGTTCCGAGTTTCGCGTTTCGCGTTCCGAGTTGTTGGGTCGCTTCGCTGCGCGAATTAAGAATTAAGATTTAAGAATTAAGAATTTCGGGCGGGACACCCGCACCCGATTATATTTGGTCGTTCCCTCAACAGCACACGGGGACGTTCCTCTCCAAGCACCGTTCTTCCTTGAATTGCGTTCGGAGGTGCGTCCCCATGGCGGACGAATAGACGCTCCCTCTTTACTTCACCTTCGGCAGG
>JAFUZY010000010.1 GCA_017476375.1 Eubacterium sp. | reverse complement strand
TGAGAATTAAGGGCGGGCTTCGCCCACACCCGATTATATTTAAAAAATGAAAAAGATAGTTTGTATATTAATTTGCGTTTTTTTGGCGCTGGCTTTTGCTTCTTGCAAAAAGGGTACAACAAACGGCGTTATAACCGATTCAGGCGGCGTAACGGGTCAGACTCAGTCGAGTGATGTGAGTGCTGTTTCATCTGCCCAAAGCACAACAGAAGAGAAAAAAGACGAAAAAGAAACAACAAAAGAATCAACCACAACCCCGATGCCCTCAACCAAGGCCGAGGAGGCAATTCCGATTTCAAAGGATGAAGCGTTAGAGCGCCTCTCGGAGTTTTACGGAAGCGCTTATAAGGTTAAAGAAGCCGAGAAAAAAGGCGATATTCAGCATTACAAGGTTTTCGATAATGCAGGCAACCTCTACGCAAAGCTTGAGGTTAACCTCAAAAACTCTGATGTTAAGGAAACAATTGAACATTCCGGAGAAATCAATCAGTTTAATTTATTAGTTTAATATAATTGTAGGGACGAGCATTGCTCGTCCGTCAGATAATATCAGGGAGGAAAAAATGGGAAAAGAAAAGTTCTATATAACAACCGCAATTGCATATACCTCGCGTAAGCCCCATATCGGCAACAGCTATGAAATTGTTTTAACAGATGCTATTGCAAGGTATAAAAGAATGCTTGGCAAGGATGTTTTCTTCTTGACGGGAACCGACGAACACGGCGTTAAGATAGAAAAATACGCGAAGGCTGCAGGCGTTGAGCCCCAGCAGTATGTTGATAAGGTTGCCGGTGAAATCAGGGATATCTGCGATATTCTTAACACGAGCTATGATAAATTTATCAGAACAACCGACCCCGACCATATGAGAATAATCCAAAAGATTTTCAAAAAGCTCTATGAGCAGGATGATATTTATAAGGGCGAATACGAAGGAATGTATTGCACTCCCTGCGAAAGCTTCTGGACAGAGAGCCAGCTTGTTGACGGCAAATGTCCCGATTGCGGCAGAGAGGTTAAGCCTGCAAAGGAAGAGGCATATTTCCTCCGTCTTTCAAAATATCAGAAGCAGCTTGAAGAGTTTATTGAAAACAACGAGGATTTCATTTATCCGGAACTCAGAAAGAAGGAAATGCTCAACAATTTCATCAAGCCCGGGCTTCAGGACCTCTGTGTTTCAAGAACCTCATTCAAATGGGGTATTCCCGTTGATTTCGACCCCGAACATGTTGTTTATGTCTGGATTGACGCTCTGTCAAACTATATAACCGCAATCGGCTACGACCCTGACGGCAGCTCGGATTTATATAAAAAGTACTGGCCGGCAGATGTTCACATTATAGGTAAGGACATTGTCCGCTTCCACACAATCTATTGGCCGATTATGCTTATGGCTCTCGGTGAGCCTCTTCCTAAGCAGGTTTTCGGTCATCCGTGGCTGCTCTTCGGCGAAGATAAAATGAGCAAATCAAGGGGCAATATCATCTATGCTGACGACCTTGTTAATCTCCTCGGAGCGGATGCTGTAAGATACTATCTTCTTGCCGAAATGCCGTATACAAACGATGGCTCAATTTCATACGAAACTATTATAGAACGCTATAATTCCGACCTTGCAAACACAATCGGCAATCTTGTTAACAGAACGATTGCAATGCAGAAAAAGTATTTCGGCGGCATAATTCAAATGCCGTCGGCTCCCGAAGCACTTGACGATGAATTAAAGAGCCTTGCTCTTGAAACCGTTTCAAAGGTTGATAAATGCATTAGTTCATACAGAATGGCTGATTCCGTTGAGGCAGTTCTTAACCTTGCAAAGCGTTCTAATAAGTACATTGATGAAACAATGCCCTGGGCTCTTGCAAAGGATGAAGCAAAGAAGGAAAGGCTCGGAACAGTTTTATATAATCTTCTTGAAGCGATTCGGTTCCTCGGTGTTCTTCTTTCACCCTATATGCCGGAAACGAGCGAAAAGATTTTTGCTCAGCTCGGAACGGATATAAAGGATTATGCCTCACTTTCAGAGTTCGGAAAGCTTGAAGCAGGAAAGAGCGTAAACGAGCCTCAGCCGTTATTTAGCAGAATTGATGCAGAAAAAACTCTTGAAGAAATCGCAAGAAAGCAGGAGGAGGCAGCCAAAGAAGCCAAAGAGGCGAAACCGCAGGAAGTTGAGGGAATTGCAGAGATTTCAATTGATGACTTTGCAAAGGTTGAGCTTAAGGTTGCTAAAATCAAAGACTGCGAACCGATAAAAAGGGCTAAAAAACTTCTCAAACTCAGTGTTGATGATGGCAGCGGAAAGCCGAGACAGATAGTTTCGGGCATTGCTCCGTGGTATAAGCCAGAGGATTTAATCGGCAAGAATGTTGTTATCGTTGCAAATCTTAAACCTGCTAAGCTCTGCGGTGAGCTGAGCGAAGGAATGCTGCTTGCAGGCGATGTTAATGAAGATGATGTTAAGGTTGTTTTTGTTGATATGCCCGAAGGAACAAAGATTAGATAAGTTAAGAATTAAGAGTTAAGAGTTAAGAATTGAGGTCACTCGCACTTCGTGCTCAAACAATAAGTAGGGGCGGATATTATCCGCCCGAAATATAATTGCTGACCGCATGTCCCGAAACTTTTCACTCTTCACTTTTCACTTTTCACACTTAAATTACTATGACCTACAAAGACATTTTTGATACCCACAGTCACTATGATGATGAGAGGTTCAGCGATGATATTGATTCGCTTTTAACCTCGCTTCCCGAAAAGGGCGTTTGCAATGTAGTGAGCTGCGGATGTGACATTAAATCGAGCAATGCAAACAAGCTTCTTGCCGATAAATATGAATTTGTTTATTTTGCAGCAGGCTTTCATCCCGAAAACCTTGAAGGCTTCAGCCTTTCGGATTTAGAGAAAATTAAAGACCTTGCTAAGAATGAAAAATGCGTTGCAATCGGTGAAATCGGGCTTGATTACCATTGGATGAGCTCAACCAAAGAAGTGCAAAAGAAATTTTTTGCTGCTCAGCTTGAGCTTGCAAACGAGCTTGATATGCCTGTTATTGTTCACGACAGGGAAGCGCATGGCGACTCAATGGAGCTTCTTAGAAGATATAAGCCAAAGGGCGTTATGCATTGCTTTTCAGGCTCTGCCGAAATGGCAAAGGAAATTGTTAAGCTCGGTATGTTTATAGGATTAAACGGCGTTGTAACCTTCAAAAACGCAAGAAAAAGCCTTGAGGTTGTTCGTGAAATCCCGCTTGAAAGACTTGTTCTTGAAACGGATTGCCCCTATCTTGCGCCTGAGCCCAACAGGGGAAAGCGCAACGATTCTTCCCTCATTCCGTTCATTGCCGAAAGAATCGGCGAAACACTCGGAATGAACGCTCAGGAAATATTAACAATAACAAAAAATAATGCAAGAAATTTATACAGTTTATAATTAAAAGCCGACGAAAGTCGGCTTTTGTTATTACAAACAGTATAATTATATAAAATAAAAATAGGGTTTATTTTTTTATCAATTTGTAGTATAATAATAAAGTTAAAAATATAGTATGTGTTCGGAGGCAACGAACTTGAAGAATATAGATGAAATTTTAAAGGAAGTAAAAAAGGTGCATTTTATCGGAATCGGAGGCTCGGGAATGTGTCCGATAGCCGAAATTCTGCTTTCTCTCGGCTACGAGGTTAGCGGCTCTGATAATAATGACACAGAAACCTTCCGCCGTATAGAAAAAGAGGGCGCAAAGGTTTATCTCGGTCAGGTTAAAGAGAATATTGCCGATGATACCGAGCTTGTTATTTATACTAATGCAATTTTGAAAGGCAATGAGGAGCTTGAATATGCAAAGGCAAATTTCCCCTGCTATGAAAGGGCTGAGCTTCTCGGCGCACTAAGCAGACTTTTCACCAACTGCATCGGAATCTGCGGAACCCACGGAAAAACAACAACCTCTTCAATGGCAACCCAGATATTAATGGAGGCAGGGCTTGACCCATCAGCGGTTATCGGCGGAAAGCTTCCGCTTATTGATGCCTACGGAAGATACGGAAAAACCCAGAATTTCGTTTGCGAAAGCTGTGAGTTTAACAACACCTTTCTTCATATGAACCCTGATATTGCCGTTATTCTCAATATTGACGAGGACCATCTCGATTTCTTCGGAAATCTTGAAAACATAAAAAAGTCCTTCCGTGAATTTGCCGAAAAAACAACGAGAACAATTATCTATAACGGTGATGATGAAAACACGGTTGATACCTTAAAAGGAATTGAGGGTAAAAAACTTATCTCTGTCGGAACAAAAGAGAGCAACGAATGGGTTGCAAAGAATATCAATATTCCCGGCGGATTTTACAGCGATTACGAGGTTTACCACGACGGTGAATTTGTTGCAAAGGTTGAACTTTCAGTTCCCGGCGAACATAATGTTCTCAATTCTCTTTGTGCCTTTGTTGCCGCATACGAGAGCGGCGCAGACATAGAGAGTATCTGCAGGGGACTAAAAGGTTTCAAGGGCGCATCACGCCGTTTTGAGCTTCTCGGAACGTATAAGGGCGTAACCTTCGCCGATGACTATGCCCATCATCCTGCTGAAATCAAGGTAACGCTTGAGGCTGCAATGAAAATGGGATACAAAAACGTTTGGGCAGTTCATCAACCCTTCACCTATTCAAGAACTTCTCTTCTTCTCGATGATTTTGCAAAGGTTCTTTCAATTGCGGATAAATGCGTTATCAGTGAAATTATGGGTTCAAGAGAGGTAAACACAATCGGCATCAAGGCAACCGATCTTTCGGATAAAATTCCAGGTGCAGTTCAGCTTGATACCTTTGAAGAAATCTGCGACTATGTTTGCGAGAACGCAAAAGAGGGTGACCTCGTTATAACCCTTGGCTGCGGCGATGTATATAAAGTCGCACGAATGATGGTTGAGAGAATGAAAAATGAATAATGATATGCAAATGCAAATCGAGCTTGAAAAGAAATTTCTTATTGAGTATCCCGATTTGAACGAACTGGAAAAATACTCACCAAAAAAATATGAAATTGAGCAGATTTATCTTCTTTCCGAAACGGGCTCGCGGAGAATCAGAGCGCGAAGGGAAGGTGGTTCCTGTATTTATATCGAAACGGTTAAGATTCGCATAAACGGCTCAAAATGCTATGAGTATGAGCGCGAAATCAGCAAAGAGGAATATGAATCCTTTAAAGCAGACGCAGACCCAAAATGCGCACCGATTATTAAAGACAGGTATGTTTTTCCGTATAAAGATAAAATAATGGAGCTTGATGTTTATCCTTTCTGGAGCGATAAAGCCATCCTTGAAATTGAGCTTGAAAATGAAAACGACCCCTATTTCATCCCCGATGAAATAAAGGTTATAAAAGATGTTTCAGACGATAAAAAATATAAAAACGCAGCTCTGGCAAGAGCGCTTAAATGTAATAAACTTGACTGAAACGATACAGCTCCCGCGAACAAATGGGAACATTCCTCTCCAAGCACCGTTTATTTAACGATAATGTTCAGAGGTGTGTCCCCTTTGTTTGCCAAAAGGTATATATAAAATGATAATAATTGAACCAACCTACTACAAAAACTTCAAATGCATTGCAGGCGATTGTCCCGATTCCTGTTGCCAGGGATGGGAGGTTGATGCCGATGAAAAATCGCTTGAATACTATAAAACTCTGCCCGATTCGCTCGAAATTAAGCAGAGGATAAACAGCGTTCTCGATAAGGATGAATTTGATAACGTTATCTTCACCCTTGCGCCCAAAAAACGCTGTCCTTTTCTTAATGATGAAAACCTTTGCGATATGCATATTGCCATCGGCGGTGAGCATACACCAATGACCTGCAGGAATTTTCCGAGGTTTATTTACGACTTCGGAGGAACAAGGGAAATGGGAATTTCCTTTTCCTGTCCCGTTGCAGCAGATTTGATTTATCACAGTGAAAATCATCTTGAATTTGATAGCGAAATAAGCGATGAATTGCCGACGCTAAATAATATCGACGCCGAGCTTTTTATAAAAATCAAGCAGGCGAGAACCAAAGCATTCGGCATTGTTCAAAACGCTGAAAAGCCTTTGAACAAGCGACTTGCGGAGCTTTTGACTTTTGCAAAAGCTCTTCAAAAAGAACTTGATGATTATAAGGAAGGCGGCAACGAAATTTCGTTTGAAGAGGTGTTTGATAACCCTGAACTTATCAATCCCGAATGGAAAGAAAAGGTTGAAAAAATCACAATAAAATCAGTTGAAAACACCCTTGCAAATGAGAATATAGCAAGCTATTTTATCTATAAATACTTTCTTCTTGCGATATATGATAACGATGTTTTGTCGAAGGCAAAAATGGCTGCTATCGGTGTTTTAATCAATACATATATGGGCGAAAGCGCGTGGACGATGCACCTTTGGAGCAAGGAAACCGAGCATTCCCAGTATAATATGGACAGATATAAGAAACTGCTCAAGGAAGCGGATTGCTTATCCGTTGAAAACTTAATCCAAAAAATCAATGTTGTATAAAAAATCACTAAAACAGCAACCGAGAACAAGTGTTTTCGGTCGCTTTTTTAATTTATTCAACAAAAATTTCCATATTAGCATATTCGGTTGACAATACATTATTTTTAATATATAATAAATTAAAATATATAATTGCGTGAATTTGTATGTTTGACTTTAATTCCAACGAAGGTTATTTCCTTCATCTGATTAAATCGGCACTAAAAGACGAACAGCCTAAAGAAAAACCCGAAGGCGTAAGCTGGGAAGAGGTTTTAAAAATCGCAGAAAGGCAGACTGCTGCCAATCTATGCTGGTTTTCGATAGAAAAACTTAATAACAAGCCCGATGGCGAACTTTATACATACTGGCAGGATGTTTATGCTAAAGCAGCGTCAAAATGCCTGAAACAGATGATGGAAATTGATTTGCTCTGCAACGAGTTTACGAGCAGGGGATACGATATAATGTTCCTCAAGGGCAGCAAGATAAGAGAATACTATCCCTCTCCCGATATGCGAACAATGACGGATATCGACCTCCTTGTTAAAGCAGACCAAAGGCAGCCGATACGAGAAATTATGAAATCCCTCGGCTACGAAGTTGACCTTCTCGACGACGGCCAAGTGGACGCCTTCAAAAAGAAGCCGGTCATCTACACCGAAATTCACTACGATTTCTCAGCGGAAAACCATATTTACCACGAAATATTTACTATTGATTGGGACAAGCTCGTTGAAACGCAAACTCCCCATATATTTGAAATGACCTTTGAAGACCTCTATTTCTTCAACATCGGTCATTATGCAAAAAATATGCACAACAAGGGAATGGGAATCAGAGCGATTCTTGACTGTTATATTTTGTGGAATGCCGCCACCGAGGAACAAAAACAAAACATCCTTGATAAGATTGAAAAAGCCGAGCTCGGTAAGTTCCACGGTAATCTTCTTAAGATTATGGATATTTGGTTTAATAACGCGGAAGATGACGGAAAACTTGATGCCGTTCAGGAATATCTTATAACAAGACATACCTTCGGTGACGAAAAAACACTCAGAGTTCTGCAAACTATGTATGCAGAACAGACTTCATCAAACACGGAATATCTGCGCAAAAAAATCTTCCCTTCCGCCACAAGCTTATACGAACGATATAGACTCAGGAAACGGTTTTTTATATTATTACCGTTTCTGTGGCTGAGAAGAATATTCGGTTTGATATTCGGCGGAAAAGAAAAATGGCAGGACGCCAAAAGCCAGGTTGATGTTTTCAAAACCATCGAACAGGAAGATATAGACTATGAAAGAAAAATCCGACAGGAGTTCGGATTGATGTAAACCAAAAGGAGTAGCCGTGAAAAAAAGAATATTGTTTTTGATTCACGACTTGCAATGTGGTGGAGCAGAAAGAGTTTTAGTAAATCTTGTTAATAGTTTAGATGAAGAAAAATATGATATAACTGTCCAGTCCCTTTTTGACGTCGGAATTTTAAGAAGAAATTTTAATGACAATATCAATTATATCGGCGGCTTCAAAAAGATGTTCAGGGGAAATGTTACCCTGTGTAAGCTGTTCACTCCAAAGCAGCTTTGCAAAATGCTTATCAAAAATGACTACGATTTGGCTGTTTCATTTCTTGAAGGACCTTGTTGCAGAATTCTTTCCGAATATGAAGGGAAAAAGATTGCATGGATACATATTGAGCATGATTCAGAAGAAAGCATTTCAAGACCTTTCAGAAGCTTTGATGAAGCAAAAAATTGCTACAATGAATTTGATAAGATAGTTTGCGTTGCAAAAACCGTTGAAAAAAATTTTAATTTGTTCTTTAATCTTGAAGATAAAACGCAGGTTATCTATAACATGATAGATAAAGAAGCAATTCTTGAAGCTTCAGAAAAAGAGCAGGATTTGATTATTCCGAGCGATGAGTATTTCAACATTGTTTCTGTCGGCAGATTAGTAAATGGCAACAAAGGTTTTGACAGGCTTATCCGCATTCATAATAAGCTTATTGATGAAGGTATAAACAATAAGTTATACATAATCGGTGAAGGCGCAGACAGACCGAAGCTTGAAGCATTAATCGAGGATGATAATGTTGTTTTAACCGGCTTTGTTGAAAATCCGTATAATCTTGTAAGAGCTGCTGATTTGTTTGTTTGTTCTTCTCATAAGGAAGGCTTCAGCACAGCGGTGACAGAAGCGTTGATTCTTGGTGTACCTGTAATCAGCACTGATGTCAGCGGCGCAAGAGAATTAATTAATAACGGCTGCGGTTGTGTGGTGTCGGGCGATAATCAGGAACAGGCTTTATACGAAGAAATCAAACTGACTTTGTCAGACAAAGAAAGACTTGAAGAATACAAAATGAAAGCACAGCTGAGAGGTACTTGGATTTCACCTGAAAAAACGATCAATCAATGCGAAGAACTATTTGAACTGTAATAGACAATTATAACTAACGGATGTAGGAGAAATATTATGTCAAATGAAAGAATCTGGCTTTCATCACCGACTATGCATGGTGATGAACTCAAATATATGAAAGAGGCTTTTGACACCAACTGGATGTCAACTGTCGGCAAAAATATCAATGAAGTTGAAAAGCAGATTACCGAAAAAATCGGCTGTAAGTATGCTGTTTCTCTTTCCTGTGGAACAGCGGCTCTTCACCTTGCAGTTAAACTTGCAGGAATTAAAAGAGGTGACAAGGTTTTCTGTTCGGATATGACTTTTGATGCAACGGTTAATCCCGTTGTTTATGAACGCGGCGAACCTGTTTTTATCGACACAGAATATGAAACATGGAATATGGACCCAGTTGCACTTGAAAAAGCATTTGAAATCTATCCCGATGTTAAAACTGTTGTTGTTGCTCATCTCTACGGAACTCCGGGTAAGATTGATGAAATCAAAGCAATCTGCGAAAAGCATGGTGCAGTCATTATTGAGGATGCTGCCGAATCGCTCGGAGCAACCTATAAAGGTGTTCAGACAGGAACCTTTGGTACATATAACTGCATTTCATTCAACGGAAATAAGATAATTACAGGCTCATCGGGCGGTATGCTTTTAACCGATAGCCTTGATGCTGCAAATAAAGTACGCAAATGGTCAACCCAGTCAAGAGAAAATGCCCCGTGGTATCAGCATGAGGAACTTGGCTATAACTATCGAATGAGCAATGTTATCGCAGGAGTTGTAAGAGGTCAGATTCCTTATCTTGATGAACACATTGCCCAGAAGAAAGCAATATATGAAAGATATAAGGAAGCATTTAAGGATTTGCCTGTTAAAATGAATCCCTATGATGAAAAAAACAGCGAACCTAATTTCTGGCTTTCCTGCCTGATTATTGATGAAGATGCAATGTGCAAGCAGGTCAGGGGCGAACAGGATTATTGTTATAACACTGAAAGAGGCAAATCCTGCCCGCAGGAAATTCTTGATAAACTTGCAGAAATAAACGCAGAGGGAAGACCAATCTGGAAGCCGATGCATATGCAGCCGATTTACAGAATGAACGGCTTTGTAACAAGAAAAGGCAACGGCAGAGCAATGACAAATGCCTATATTGAAGGCGAAGTTCTGGATGTTGGAATTGATATTTTTAATCGTGGTGTATGTCTGCCAAGTGATAACAAAATGGCACCTGAGCAGCAGGATAGAATTATTGAAGTTATACGCAAATGTTTTAAATGAAATCGAGGTATGAATGAGTAAAACAATTTTGATAACAGGCATTGGTGGACTGACACCGAGATCTATTGCAACAATAATAAGAGAAAACCATCCTGATTATAAACTTATCGGATGTGATATAGATAAAAAGGCTATGGGTTTCTTTATGAAATCCAAAGATGGCAAAAAACTTGTTGATGAGTATTATCTCGCTCCGAGATGCGATTTCCCTGAATATTTTCCGTGGGTTGAAAAGCTTGTTGAAAATAAAAAAATTGACTATGCCTTTGTTCAGCCTGAGGCAGAAATAGTTAAGTGGGGACAGTATTTTGAAGAAAACGGAAAATATCCCTGTTCGGTATTTATGGGAAGCAAGCTGCTTTCTGAATCACTTCGTGATAAGGCAATTATGGCTCAACTTCTTGAAGGAACTGAGTTCATTCCTAAAACAATTAAAGTTACTCAAGAAAATCCGAGATTTGATGATGTTAAAAATGAGATCGGATTTCCGTGTTGGATAAGGGCAACAGAAGGAACGGGCGGACTTGGCAGTTTAAGACTTGATGATATTGATTCATATAAATCTTGGCTTTTCATTAATTCCCGTATTCCTGAATTCACCGTTTCCGAATTCTTAACAGGTCGCCATCTTGCAAACCAGATGCTTTATTACAATGGCGAATATGTGAAAGGTGCTTCTCTTGAATGTGCTGAATATGTTATGGCAAACACAGCGCCTTCACATGTTACGGGTAATACTCATTTTGGACGCTTTCTTAATGAAGACAGAATCAATGAATTCTGCGACAGGTGCATTAAGTATCTTGAAAAGAAACTGGGTGTTCATGCTCACGGAATACTTTCGTTTGATTTGAAAGAGGATAAAGACGGTAATATGAAGGTTACCGAGGTTAATATCAGACATATGGCTTATACGGGAGTTATGTCCCATGTAGGCTTTGACCTGATAGAGGATACAATAAAGATTATGGAAGACGGCAACTGTGATAATGTTAAAAGAGCTCAGTATTATCATTATGATAAGCCATATGTTTTTCTTCGAGATGTTGACGTTGAACCCATCATTC